>NZXH01000020.1 GCA_002701885.1 Rhodospirillaceae bacterium
ATTGTCAAGCTTTGCATGATTGATTGCGCAAAAAAGAAATCTTGTTCCGTGTTAATATCAACCGCTTCATATTCATTTATATATAATGGATTAAAGTTTTTATAATTAATTAAAATACCTCTATCTCTAATAATTTTTTGTATATAACTATTTGTAGAAAACATAATAAGTGGATTAGAATAATATAAATTAGGAAGTTCCTGCCTTCTCTCGGGCTTTTTGATATCAGTAATAAACTCTTCTATATTGTCTCCATCTTTTTTAAACATAAAAAAGGGATGCTCTTTAACCTTTGTAACACTTAAGACTGAGTCATACTTATCACCTATCATAGATAATGCTCGATTAATATGAGTTTTAGTTCTCATGGGAGATGTTGGCTGTAAATAACCTATCAACTCTGGAATCCAGTTATTTTCAATTTTCAACCAATTCAAACAATGATTAATTACATCTATTGCCTTAGAAGTGTTAGTTGATAGAAATTTAGGCCTTAAAAAAGGGACTTCTGCACCTAATGATTTAGCAATACTAGCAACTTCTTGGGAATCAGTAGAGACAATAATTCTATCTAAATCACTTTTAATTGCTGCATCAATAGTATAAAAGATTAATGGTTTACCATTTAATAATCTAATATTTTTCTTTTTTACTTCAGATGAACCAATTCTAGCTGGAATTATACCGAGTGTCTTTGATTTCATTCAGCAGCCTTTTCTTGTTTAATCCCTGGCTGTTTAATTGAAACTGGAAGGTAACATTTTCTACACATATCAATTTTATTATACTCTCCACTTGAGTGTTTTGCTCTTATATCTATATATTTCTCACCATTCCAAATATCATAAAGTTTTTGTTCTTTCCAATTTCCTACTATGACCTCATCTTTATCATCCACACAGCAAATAGTAACATTTCCATTATTTTTTAAAAACATTCTATGAAATGGTTGAGCACAATGAAAACCTGAGACATAATCGTATTCACCACTAATTTCTTCATCTCTCTCAGTGTACCAACTGTAACCAACAGCATCCACAACACCTTTCCACATAACTTGCAAAGCTTTATATTGTTCCATCCATTTTGGATCATCATACATAACCATTGAAACTCTTACTTGACAACTTGGTCTAATTTCATTTCTTAACTTTACAAATTTATATAAATTATCAATAGTTCTTCCTAATGTAGCTCCCACTCTTTGGGTCTCATAATCTTTAGGATTAACCGCATCAAATGAAATAAATAATCCGTCTATTCCAGCACGAAGGAGAGCTTCAGAATTTTTTTCATTAAGTGCAGCCCCATTAGAGTTCATAATTACGTCTATGACACCTTTTTTCTTTGCATATTCAATTTGCCAAGCAATATCTTTATGCATTAAAGGTTCACCTAAATAATTAAGCTTAATTGATCTTAAATTATACTCTGTTCCCTCATCAATTATTTTCATATATTGATCTCTTGTGATAAATCCATTTTCATTAAATTTACCCTGCTCAACTAGTTGAGTTCTTGGGCACATTGGACATTTAAGGTTACAATAAGTCGTAGTCTCGATATCTAGATGTAAAGGAAAATTGATTGGAGTAAAATTCTTGGGTATTTCAGTCCAATCTTTTCTATATTGATGATATTCATCAGGTTTAAGTTTTAACCAATTATCATTTAGAGTGGTTTCACTGTATGTTGCATTAGGGTCAAACTCCCAAGGTATAGCTCCCTCAACATCTCTAATTGGAGAATTGAATTTTTTAGTTTTATTTTTATTTTCTAATTTCATTTATTTTCACCATTAAATTATTATTGTTTCACCAGTTTTAAAATCTTTTTCAGCTCTAGAACCCAGAATATCCCAATAGTTCATAGGAGAAATTCCATTTCCAGGTCGAAGCGCAATTAAGTTTTCTTTTGAAAATATTGCTCCTTTTTTGATTTCGCACCTAGCCGTTAAACTTTTTCTAGCAATAACTCGATTCTCTTTTTCACAATCAAATAGTATTTTTTCATTCCCCCCTAACGCCAACTGAATAGACCTTATATCACTAACTAGAGAAAACAGCTCCTTAGGTTCTAATGAGGCTTTATGATCAGGCCCTGGTAAGCTTCTATCTAAAGTAAAATGTTTCTCAATAATTTGTGCTCCTAATGCTGCAGAGGCAATAGCTATTGCAGAACCTTCTGTATGATCTGAATAACCTACAGGAACATTAAATTTATTTGATATTTCCTGCATAGCATTTAAGTTTATTGAATTTAATGGTGCTGGATATTGTGAAGTACAATGAAGGACTGTTACGTTATCATTTAAGTTTGAATAAAAATTATCTGTATATAGAATATTTTTTATATTTGATGAAGAGATTTTTGTATCTTGATTAGTGCGCCCATGTGCAATTAGGCCCAACGCGTCTTCTATTTCGCTTAAATGTGACATCCCAGTTGATAGAATTATAGGTAGATTGCTAAGAGCAGATTTAAGGATTAATGGCCCATTAGTAATCTCACCAGATGGAATTTTAATTCTTTTTATTCCATAGTCTATTAATTCATCTAAACTATTCTCATCAAATGGTGTTGCTAAAAATTCTATCCCTTTAACAACACATCTATTAATTATTTTTTTTAAATCACAGCTATCTAGTTCCAGCTTCTTTAACATTTCAAACTGACTTTCTAAAATACTTGTATTTGATAATTGGTAAGTAGATTTAGGAGTATCAACCTGAAGAAGACTTTCTGTTTTATAGTACTGAAATTTAATTATATCTGCACCTGACTCAGCTGCAACATCAACTAATTCAAGCGCCTTATTTATATCACCATTATGGTTTACTCCAGCTTCAGCTATAAATAAAATTTTGTTTTTATTATCCATCATATTTTTCTATAAAAAGAAACTATTAAACTCTCTATTGGCATTTTCTAAATCAACTTTCTGTCCAATATCGCACCAATAGTCACGGATTTTGTAAACAGATATTTTTTTATTATCACTTTTAATGAGATCTATTACCTCAGTCATATCAATAAATGTATTTTTATGAATATAATCTAAAACCTCTGGATTAATTACATATATACCAGCATTTACTAAGTATTTTTTTTGGGGCTTTTCAGTTATTGAGTGTAAATAATTACCTTCTTCTTCAACAACCCCATAGGGTATTTGAATACTTTGCTCTATTGTGCATATAGTAGCTGAAGCTTTTGACTCTTTATGACTTTTTAATAGTTCGTCAAAATCAATATCAGTCAAAATATCTGCATTCATGATTATTAGAGGTTTTTTTGGTTTTTTATTCAATAATGACAGTGAACCAGCAGTTCCTAAAGCACAATTCTCTCTTAAATATTTTATATTAGCCCCAAATTCGATACCATCATGAAAATGATTTTCTATCATCTCTCCTAAGTAGTTTATTGATAGCCAAAAATTAGTAAAACCCCTACTAATAAATCTTCTTATTGTGGTCTCTAGTAATGGTCTTGGGCCAACTTTCAATAATGGCTTAGGTCGAACATTTGTAAGAGGAGCTAAACGCTTGCCATTACCTCCAGCCATTAACACTACTGCCTCACAATTTTGTTTAGATGTATTTATTTGGCTTGAAAAAGATCCAAATAATTNTTGCTTCTCTAAAACTTTATTATGATTAATTACACTATCTAAGCCTAAAATTTCAGTCATAAAATCACCAAAAAAATCAAATATTTCAGTAAATTTACAGTAACTAGGTTACTAATCAGTTAATTTATTTTTTTTAAAAAAGTTATATAAATGGGGTTTTTAAAAAATATATTAATATCTAGTTAATTTATGACTAAATAGTATAGTTTCCTAATTTATAAAAATTAAGGTTTAGAGGGTCATCAAACCATTCTACTGTTTTTTTCAAACCACTAATAAAACCAGATTTACCAGAGTATTTTGGATTCCAGTTTAGAAGTTTAATTGATTTTGTATTATCTGACCAAAGTCTATCTACCTCACTCTCATCAGGCCTTTTTCTAATTTTATCAATATTGATTGAAATTTCAGCGCCCATGATTTTACTAATTATATTAGCAGTTTCATTAATAGATATCTCGTAATTTGTTCCTAAGTTCAATATCTCGCCTTCAGCGATTCCTTCTCTTGATGCTGAAATTAACCCTTCAACAGTATCATCAACATAGCTAAAGTCTCTAGTTGTATGAGTTGAACCTAATTTAATTGAATTTCTACTTTCTTTTATTTGTGTAATTATTGTTGGTATAACTGCCCTAGCAGATTGTCTTGGACCGAATGTATTAAATGGCCTAACTATTGTTATAGGCAAACCAAAACTATGGAAAAATGACAAACTTAATTGATCAGCTGCTGTTTTACTTGCAGCGTAAGGTGATTGTGCATTTAATCTATGCTCTTCGCTCATAGGTACAGATTGAGCTGTACCATAAACTTCACTAGTTGATGTTATAATTGTTTTTTTAATGTTGAGGTCTCTAGAGGCCATTAATATATTAAGTGTTCCCATTACATTTGTTTCCACAAAAGTCCTTGGAGCTTTATATGAATATGGAATACTCATCATTGCCGCTAAATGTATTACATGGGTACAGCCTTCAACTAAGCTTTTAGTTAACTCTGAATCCCTTATATCAGCACTAACAATATCGATAGAATCTATAATTTTTTTATCAACATTATCTAACCAACCATTGGAACCAAAAGAATTATAAAAAACCATTGCCCTTACATCATGGCCATTAGTTACTAGTTTTTCTACTAAATGTGAACCAATAAAACCATCAGCTCCTGTCACAAGGTATTTTGCCATTATTTCCTCACTTAATTTATGCTGCTAATTCTTTTTTAATTTTAATAGGATTTGGTTTTTTTTGATTTACTGATGAATTTATTGCTTTTAACTCTGGATTTTTATCTAAGAACGTCAGAACTTCACTTAAGCTAAATACATTCTGATTTTTATATAAATTTTTAAAAATACTATTTATTAATTTAAAGTCTAATTCCTCATCAACCGTTAATCTTACATTCTTATGATTGTAAATTTTACTATGAAACAAATTACCTAATTTAAATTGGTTAGTTCTAAGGAAATACTGTGGCCAAAATTCGGTTTCATCACTGTCCTTAATTGCACATGCCTTATCTAAAGAATCTTTATTTACTGCCATAGTAAAAGTTCCAAACGGAAGATTTTGCGAGCTTGAAAAGTCAAATTTTCCTTTTAAATGATATTCAATCAATTCATCCATACAAACGTTATCGATTAAGGGGTTATCTGCAGTACAACTTGAAACTATGTCAACATTATAAAATCTCGCTGCATCCCTTAGTCTTAACATAACATCATCTGGATGACCTCTAAAACATTCTATTCCTTCTTTAGCAGCAAAAATTTCAAGATCATCATCTTGTTCAACTGTTGAAGTACAAAGGACTATCTGTTCACATTTTTTTGATAGCCTAAGTCTATCAACTAAATGACCTATCATAGGTTTACCACAAATTGGGAGTAATACTTTTCTTTTTAACCTTTTTGACTTCAACCTTGCAGTTATAAAAGAAGCAATTTTCATTGAAGATCCTCTATCGTCACTAAATCATGTACTAAAATATCTTTTTTTAGTTTTTTTCCTTCAATCATAGCAATTGAATCAGGAGGCAAACCAAGTTTTAGCGCTCTAAGAGCAATTAAATCATTGCTCTTAACCTCACTCCCTTGGTTTAAGTCATGTCGAGCAACCAAACTTTTCCTAGAGTATTTTCTATATTTTTTTTCATCTTCATTAAACTCTCTTGGAGAACCACTNCCTCTTGAAATACTTATAGTGTTTATCATACTTACAAATTTTTTAAACTCTGATGGATTTAAAGCCGATTCATGATCTAAACCTTTAAGACTTCTATCATGAGTTAAGTGTTTTTCAATTACATTAATTCCCATTCCAAAAACAGCAGCAGGCAACCAAAATGCTTCATCTTTATCCGCATCACAATGGTCTTGGTACCCTACGGTAAGGCCGTATAAATTGGAAATTTTTTTCATAAATTCTAAATTTAAGCTATTAACTGATGTTGGGAATAATTGATATCCATACATTAGCCAAATAGTTGAATCTGATTCTGATCTCAAATGTTTTATTGCGAGATCAATTTCATTTAATGTAGCGGCACCAATACTTAAATCAATTCTTTTATTTGTTCTGGCTACTGACGAAAGCACTTTTGGATTGGAGAGATCTGCTGCATGTATTTTATAAGCATCTACACCTATTTTTTCGCAAAAATTGATACTTTCTTCATCATACACACATGCAATTATAGATAAATTAGGCCAATTATCTCTGGTATAATTAAGCAAGCAAACCCATTCTTCCCTCTTTAACTCTATATTTTTTAACTTATTATAATCTGGGCTATGCCTTACAATTACTTCATCAGCAGTCCAAACTTGAAACTGAATAGCATTAGCTCCAGCACCCCCTGCAGCATCAATTATTTTTTTTGCTAGAGCAACCTGCCCTTCATGAGAACATGCCATCTCAGCTATAATATATGGCTTATCTATATTCATAAGGTTTCATTAGTTAAATTAATTTCTATTTTAGCTTTTATTTTTGATGTGATATGGTTAACAAATATTTAATTATTTTTTTTTATTTGCTAATTATTAAAAATTTAAAGCCTATAAGTACTGATTCACATCATTAAATGATTTTATTAGTACATCCCTACTATTAATACTGGCAATTTTCTCAACAATTTTTTTGGATGCACCAGGCGTTCCATATGGATTTAAAGTGTTTTTTAATTTTTCTTTAAATGGAAATGAAAGTATTTTGTTTAAAGAATTACAAATATCCTCATACTCCTCTGAGGAATCTATAATACTATTTGCTTTTAATCTTCCCTTTTGCCTTGTGCCTATATTTAAGCTCGGGGTGCCTAAAGAAGGAGCTTCAATTATGCCACTTGAGGAATTTCCGACCAACACATCAGAAATTTTTATTAATGAAAGGTATAATTGCTGACCAAAAGATTCTCTAAGGATTATATTATTTTCTGAACAATATTTATCTAAAAATTTATTTATTGATATTCCCATATAATCAGAATTAGATTTGCTAACTATAATTGATTTATTGTCATACATTTCAAAGGCCCTAAAGATATTTCTTAAAACCTCAATAGGGTTTTTATCCCCTAAAGTAGCAGAATGATAACTTAATAAAATAACTTTTTCTTTAAGTTTAACTCTTAACTTTTCTTCTATTTCATCTTTAGTAAATAAATTGATTATATTTAAATTATCTAAACCTGGTGCACCAAAATTATAAACATAATTTGGGTTTTCTCCCATTTGTATTACGCGTTTCTTGTATTTATCAGCACAAGTAAAATGAATGTTTGATATTTTTGTTATTGCATGCCTTATTGACTCATCAATTGAACCTTCGGACGACTCGCCTCCATGAATATGCGCAATTGCAATGTTCATAATTAGACAAGCTTGAGCAAGAGCTAAAGCCTCATACCTATCACCTAGAATAATGACTATCTCTGGTTTTAATCTATCCAGTTCCTCTGAATATAATTTAACAGCATTTCCTAAATTAGCAGCAATATTTATTTTTTTATCTTTACTAAGGTCAAGATCTACCTTTGAGTCAATTATAAATCCATCATTCTCAATTTCTTTGTATGTTAAACCAAATTCTTTAGATAAATGAGAACCTGAAACTAATAACTGTAATTTTAAATTTAAATTTTTATTTATTTCAATCATTACAGGCTTGAGTAAACCATAATCTGCCCTTGTCCCAGTAAAAACACATATTTTTTTTAAATTACAATTATTCAATTTACTTATATTCCTGCATAATCTTGATTGCATCCTTACAGCTTATTTTTTGAAACGACTCATAACTACTATGCGTACAGCAATTATAAACCTCTGGCATTGGTAATCTAAATAATTTAGATACTGCCATCATTTGAAATTTTGTAATATCATCAAAAAATTTTGCATCAGTTTTAAGCCTTCTATTGGCTTCACCAGTAATATTATTACTGTCAAGCTTTCCAGAAACTCCTCCAAAAAAATACAGTTTATTTTCTTTTCTTACATCTTTCGCATTGCTTGATGCGCCACCATCAGCACCAAATATAAATATCCTCCTAGGGGCGGCTAAACATAAAACAGGGAGGAGCACGGATAATGTATTACCGGGAAGGAAATGTATTGGGGTAGCAATACTTGGAACGAAAAGATTTGAATTGATAAATAATAATTTTCTATCAAACTCATTAATGATTGATTCCATAGAACCATTTTCAGTATTTATACCTAAGAATGAGTATTGTGATGATATAAGAAAATTATCTTTATTAGACTTAAGGAAATTATTATAAGCAACCCATCTTTTATTTAAATCTGAAGGGTTAGTAATCATAAGAATATCAATATTTTTACTTTCAGGAAGAATATTTTTTTCTATTTCATCAAATTTATTTAGACTTGCAAAACATAAATCTCTCTGCTCAAAAAAATCTATATTATCTTGAAATTCTTTTATTGAGGGACCATATAATAAAACGGCAACATCTCTTCCCCTTACTACTTCTCTCATTCTTAAAATTCTATTATATGACTCTGGTAAATATGATGGGGGGCCCTCGAGGTGTAATTTATCAGGAGGAATATGCTCTGAAATTACTGAATATAATTCTTCAGATTTCCTTCTGTTACCTAAAATAAAATATATCCAAGCAGACAAAATTTGAATTGTATGCGCTTCTACAGAGTTTGCTTTTTGAGATGCTGTAGCACAATGTTGCAAAGCAATTTTTAGAATATTCCTTGATTCTTCATTTTTACCTGCATATTTCAAACATAAACCCCAGTAAGTATAAAATACTGGCTCTACGGTCCCAGTTTCAGTTGAGAGATACTCATAAACTTTTGCTGCCTCATTAAAATACCCAGCAAACCTGTAAGTATCAGCTATCTCAGTAACAAGAGAAGTATTTATTGGTTTATTTAATTTTGCTAAATCAAAGCTTTTCTGAAGAGAAATTTTTGTTTCAATGTAATCTTTATATGATTGACTTTGGCACATTCCTAATCTCAGCCAGTACTGAGGATCATCAGGCCTTTGATCAATAAGAATTTTATAAGTTTTGATTGCATCGTCATGTTTTAGTGTACTTTGTTGGATATTTGCAATTATTGAATAAGCTTCAACACTTGGAATTCTTTTGACTTGGTCCTCTAAAATAATTCTTGCTTCATCAAACTTCTCTAAATGCGTTAAAGCTTTAGCTTTATGGAAAAGTGCAGACTCATTATTGCTATCAAAATCTAATAATTTTTCATATAAACTTAATGCTAAAGGATATTTCTTATCCAACATAGCTTTATGAGCTTTTTGAAGATACTTTTCATTTAATGATTGATGTGGTGTAAATTTCATATAATTATCAATATTTAATTTCTTAAAACCCAGAAAGTAAAACAAATAAAGTTTCTAAGCATAGTTAGAAATAAATTTGCTGCTATTTCCTTAATAAAAAGTTAATTTAACTAATTAAATATAGATAAGTACTAGCTAATAAATAAGGATATACTGTTACTAAATATGCAATGTAAATATTTTACGTAAAATATTACAAAATAAATAGATTTCTAAACTAGACCTTATTCAGAATCTATTTTTTTACCTGTCACTATTCTATATAAGCTTGCAATAATATCTGAACCAAGGACTTCACAAGCTTCAGCTCTGATTCTGAGAGCTTCTTCAATTAATAGTTTGCGGTCATGGTCAATAATATCTACTTCAATCTTTTTTTCCATATAAATAATTTAATGAAAATTAGTTAATATTAGTTTAATTATTATTTATAAATGCACCTGAAATTTAATATCTTTTGCACCTGACCAAAGAATTTCATTTCCAATCTTAAATAACTCGTCACTTTTAGGTATTGTTAAAAAATGATTGCCAGCAAGAAGTCCTACCTTGCTTGAGAAAATTGCAGAACCATAAACAATTAATATTTCTGTTTCACTTTTTCCTTTTGGATAAAAAAGAACATCACCTTTTGAAGGATAAGATGTTGCATTTTCAGACCCAACACCCATATCATACTCTCCCATTGGTATCCATGTGGATTCTCCACTCCACCTAGCATGAATAAGTTGGTTTTGAAAGGGTAATATTTTTAAAAAGGCTTCACAGGTTTCAGGCGCTTTTTTTGTCTCCAAAACACCCTCCAGCGTATATGCCCCGATATGAATAATTATATTAATTTTTTTCTCCTATAGATATCATAAATTTTAACACTCTGTTTACTTTTATACAATATTCTAAAATTATTATGAATATAACAACATTAGAAAAATTAACTGCTGCCGCAAGATTTGACAGGATACACAGAGAAAAAGTACTCTTGGAGGAAGCAAATAGAAAGTTTAACTCAATTAAAAGAATAAAACAATTCAAATTCCAAGAAGCAGAACAATATGTTTTGGAAACAATTTATAATCATTCTTTATAAAAAACTTATTTAGCTAAATAATTATATACTAATTTAATGATTTAGAAATATATATATTTCTATTGATATGTATACTTAACAGTAAACCAAAACTAAATAATATAGTTACAATTGCTGTTCCTCCATATGATATTAGAGGTAAAGGCACACCAACAACTGGGATCAATCCCATAACCATAGAAATATTTATGAATATATATAAAAAAAATGTAGAGGTGATTCCTATTCCTAATATTCTTCCAAAACTAGATCTAGATCTAATTGAAATTGCATATGAATATACTATTAAACAGATATAAATTGATAAAACTATCAAGCCACCTATCAAGCCAAACTCTTCAGCTAAAGTAGTAAATATAAAATCTGTATGTTTTTCAGGTAAAAAATTTAAATGACTTTGTGTTCCTAACAAATAACCCTTACCCCAAACCCCACCTGAGCCAAAAGCTATTTTCGATTGAATAATATGATAACCAGCACCTAAGGGATCTCTTTCAGGATTAAAGAAAGTTAAAATTCTATTCTGTTGATAAGAATGCAATTTTGTCCAAAAAAAAGGTGCCAATGCTACTGCCACCAAAGATACAAAAATAAATTTCCACCATCTCGCACCTACAATAAAAAGTATGATTGTACCTTCTAGAATTAGGAGAATAGCAGTGCCCAAATCAGGTTCAATAAGAACTAAACTTGATGGAACAATTATCATAAGTATTGGAGGAATAATCCATTTAATTGACCTTACATCATCGTAAGATATTGAATGAAAATACCGAGCTAATGCCATAACTAAAGCTATTTTCATTATTTCAGATGGTTGAAGGTGGAAAAAACCTAAATCAATCCATCGTTGAGCACCCATACCTATTGTGCCAAATAACTCAACACCTACCAAAAGCAATAGGGAGAAAAAGTATATTGGGTAGGACAAAGATAACCACAACCTTAAATCTATAAAGGCAATACCAATCATAACAAGAAATCCAAAACTAAACCTAAGAATCTGTTGACGCATCCATGGGTCAGCTGAACCTCCAGACACTGAATATAGCATAACAAAGCCAATCGAAGCTAATACTGCTATAAGAATAATAATAACTAAATTTAGTGATTTAAACTTATCAAAAAAAGTTAGATTATTTTTACTATCAGAATAATTTTTTATCAAATCTGTCTTTTTCTCTTAATTATATTACTTTTCATAAATTCAAAAATATCTTTTGCAATTGGAGCAGCTGTTGAAGAGCCAGAACCTCCATGTTCAACCACAACAGATGCAGCATATGTTAAAGATTTTTTCGGAAATGCCGCAACATATAGAGCATGATCACGTTCTTCCCATGGCCTCTCTTCGTTTTTTAATACTCTTGTTTCTCTCTCTATTTGAGATATACTTCTTACTTGAGATGTTCCGGTCTTTCCAATAATTTCCCAATTAGGATCAGTTATTCTTGCTTTATAGGCGGTTCCCATAGGTGAATTAGTAACAAGACTCAAACCTTCCAATATTAAATCTAGGGATTTTTTGGAAACATTTATTGTTTCTACGTTAGACTGATTATCATTATTCATTATTAACCTAGGATTTATTGCAAGACCTCCATTACACAATCTAGACATCATCAAAGCCAATTGAATTGGAGTGGTTAAAACATAGCCTTGACCTATTCCTACATGCAAAGTCTCACCTAATTGCCAAGACTTTCCAAATTCATCTTTTTTCCATTTACGAGTTGGAATATTCCCAAGTCTCTCTGACGGTATTAAAACCCCTGTCTTTTCTCCTAAACCAAATAATTTTGCCATACTTGCTATTCTATCTATTCCAACTCTCTTAGCTATCTCATAAAAAAATACATCACAGGATTGTTGAATTGATGATAACAAATCCATATCACCATGGCCATCAGACTTCCAACAGTGAAACTTTTCATTTCCAAGCTCAACTGAACCCCTACAAGTTACTTTATGATTGAGAGAAATTATTCCATTTTCGATTGCAGCTAAAGCAACCATCATTTTAAAAGTTGACCCAGGAGGATATTGACCTCCTATTGCTTTATTTAAAAGAGGATTCTTAGGGTTATTAATTAACCTTTGCCATTCGTAATTACTAATCCCAACATTAAAACTATGCGGGTTAAAAGAAGGAGAAGAAACTAAGGCAAGAATATCACCAGTGTGAATATTCATTACAACAACAGATGCACTTATATTTGCTAATTTTTTGGAAATAAATGATTGAAGGCTGGAATCTAAAGTTAGACTAACATTATCACCTGATCCACCTTCTTTTCTATTTATTTCCCTTATTATTCTGCCATATGCATTTACCTCAACTCGACTTACACCCGCACTACCTCTAAGTTTTTTTTCAAAACTTTTTTCTACACCAACTTTACCAACCCTAAAACCAGGTAATGATAATAACGGCTCATCTCCCATTTCCTTTGAATCAACTATTCCTACATAACCTATGACATGAGCAAATGCATTGCCATATGGATAAAATCTTGATTCTCCAATTTCAGGTTGTATCCCAGGAAGGTCAGGTGCATTAACATTTACTTTTGAAAATTCTCCCCAAGTCAAATTTTCAGCAACAGTTACAGGGACAAAACCTTTTCTTTTTTTTACTTCTCGTAAAATTTTACTTATCTCATACTTACCCAAAGGATAAATATTTCTTAATGCACTTAAGGTCTTGTTTACACTTTTAGTTTGTTCAGGAATAATTATAACTCTATAGTTTCTTTGATTACCCGCTAACTCATTACCATTCCTATCTAAAATTTTACCTCTTGGAGGAGGTAATAACCTTAAATTAATTCTATTTTCATCCGCTAAAAGACTATACTCTTCAGACTCTACAACTTGTAAATAATACATTCTCCCTGCGAGGATAGAGATAAGAGCGGCCTGAATACCTCCAAATAAAAAGAGCCTTCTCGTTAATATTTTTCTACCTTCATTTTCTTTTTTCATAGAGTTACTCACTTATAAAAATTTTAATTTTATTCATAACTAAAATAATTAGAGGATAAAAAACAATATTAATTATTATCTGAAAAATAAATTCAGTAAAGTTAACTAATGTTCCATAGGTTAAAAACCCTATAAGAAATACTATAAATAACACTATCAGGAGAACTAAAGTGAAAGCTAGCCATTCTACATTAAATTTTTTACCAATTAAAATCCTTCTTTGAGATTCCATTCCTATTCTCAAAAGCAAAAAAATTAGTCCCCATTGTCCTAGTGGCCCCCCTGAAATAAAATCATAAAGCAAACCTGCTATAAAAACAAAATAAATAGGAAAAAGATCTGGCCTGTAAATTGACCAATAAAAAATAGGAACTATAGCTATATAAGTAGAAAATTTATAAGGGCTTAAACCTAGAGGAACCATTGTAAAAAATATAAATATAAATAAAGAAAAACCTGGCAAGGAGTTTTTTATAAATTTTACTAAATTTTGACTAATCAAGTTAGGCATAATTCTTTTTAAGTTAATCTTTGCTAAAGCTTAACACCTTAACATATTCTACTTGACTCCAATTAACAAAGGGCCTGACTCGAACTGAGCCATTAACAAATTGAGAAACTGTACCTATTCTTATACCTGGTGGGAATAAACCACCATGACCAGAAGTTAAAACATAATTATTAATAAGATCTTCATTTTTATCAGTTAAAAATAATAATTTTGAATTATCACTATTATCACCTGCAAGAATTGCTCTTTGGTTTGAAGGAGATACTATTACAGGTATTTTTGAATTCATATCAGTAATTTGTAAAACTCTTGATGAGCGTATTCCAGCTTCGGAAACCCTTCCTACAAGACCTCTAGAACTTACAACTGCTTGCCCTTTTTTAACACCGTTTGCTGAACCAGCATTTATAATAAAAGTTCTGACAAAAAGACCACTTGTATCAGCTATTATACGAGCTGATACATTTTGAATAGCAGGCTCTTCACTTACATTTAATAATTCTCTGAGTGAATTATTCTCATATGTAAGCCTATAACCAACTTGTTGCCAATTCATTAGTTTCTCATTTTCTTCAGTAAGTCTTTTTACTTCAGAGCGTAAATAAAATATTGTATTTAGTTCACTAACAGTATTTTTTGCAAAATAAACAGGATGAGAAATAACATTAAAAATAGGGGTAAAAGCATCTATAAGGAAAACTCTTACAGAAGGTGTAATATTTTGATCAAACCGACTAATAGGGATTATTGCAACAGAGAATAAAATTAGAAAAATTAAAGTAAACCTACCAGCTAATAGCTTAACCGGCAAAAAAATTTTTGTGATTTGGTTCTGGCTTTCCTTCAAATTTACAACCCTTCAATACATTCCTAATAGGCTTGTTGAAGAACACCTTTCATATTCTTTAACTCTTCTAATGCTCTACCAGTTCCTAGCGCAACACAACTTAGAGGTTCATCTGCAATTGAAACAGGCAAGCCAGTACCATTTCTTAGCACAGTATCCATATTCCCCAACAGTCCACCTCCGCCAGTTAAAACAATACCTTTATCAACAATATCTGCAGCTAATTCAGGAGCAGTATGCTCCAAAGCTACTTTTACGGCTTCCATTATAGCACCCACAGGTTCGGATAGTGCTTCAGAAATTTGTGTTTGATTTATTATTAGTTCTTTTGGAACACCATTCATAAGATCCCTTCCCTTGATCTGCATTTCTTTACCAAACCCCTTAGAAGGAGAACAAGCTGTACCTATTTCTTTTTTTATTCTTTCTGCACTAGATTCACCAACTAATAAATTATGATTTCTCCTGATATAACCAATAATTGCCTCATCTAACTTATCACCGCCAACACGAACAGATCTTGCATATACAACACCACCGAGAGAGAGAACCGCAACTTCTGTAGTTCCACCTCCAATATCTACAACCATAGAACCAGTTGGTTCAGTCACTGGCAAACCTGCACCAATTGCCGCAGCCATAGGCTCTTCAATTAAAAATACTCTTCTTGCTCCTGCACTTTCAGCAGATTCCTGAATTGCTCTTCTCTCAACAGCAGTAGAACCGGAAGGGACAGCTATTATAACTTGAGGACTAGCAAAAGATCTTCGATTATGAACTTTACTTATAAAGTGCTTGATCATTTCTTCTGCTACTTCAAAGTCAGCAATCACACCATCTCTTAGAGGCCTTATAGCTTCTATATTTCCTGGGGTACGACCCAGCATAACTTTAGCTTCATCGCCAACAGCTAAAACTTCTTTTTTCCCTCTTTGTTTAACAATAGCAACAACAGACGGTTCATTGAGGACTATACCTCTTCCTTTAACATAAACAAGAGTATTTGCAGTGCCTAAATCAATAGCCATATCAGCTGACATCATTCCAAATAACTTAGATAACATTAAAAACTAAACTCCTTAAATAAATTAGGCTGTTAAAGCCTCTGGGGCTGCTTTTTGTCTTTTGACAAGTAACTTATTTAAAGCATTTACATATGCTCTGGCACTTGCGACTAAAGTATCTGTATCAGCACCCTGACCATTAACTGTTTTTCCATTTTCTTCAAGCCTGACAGTAACTTCAGCTTGAGCATCTGTTCCTTCAGTAACAGCGTGGACTTGGTACAATAACAACTTAGCGTCATGAGGGAAAAGAGCTTTAATTGAGTTGAATGTTGCGTCTACCGGTCCATCACCATCAGATTTATTTGACTTAGACTCTCCATCAATTTCAATTTTAATATCTGCTGATTGCGGACCCTCTGAACCGGCAACAACTCTCAGAGATATAAACTTGATTCTATCGTTTGATCTTGATTGGTCGTCTACTAAAGCTACTAAGTCCTCTTCAAAAACATCCTTCTTTTTATCTGCTAACTCTTTAAATCTTCTAAAAGCATCTTGAATAGCATTATCACCTAGCTTAAAGCCTAATTCATTTAACTTTTGCGTAAATGCATGCCTACCAGAATGTTTTCCAAGAACTAAATTAGATTGAACCAAACCAACAGATTCTGGTGTCATTATTTCATATGTTGAAGCATTTTTTAATACTCCGTCCTGATGAATACCTGCTTCATGAGCAAATGCATTTGCACCAACAATAGCTTTATTTGGTTGTATTGGAAATCCTGTAACTTGTGAAATAAGCCTAGATGCTTTAGTTATATTTTCAGTTACTACATTAGTATAAAAAGGCAAGATATCATTTCTAGTTCTCAATGCCATTACAATTTCCTCTAAAGCAGCATTCCCTGCACGCTCGCCCAGACCATTTATTGTACATTCAACTTGTCGAGCACCAGCCAAAATTCCTGACAAAGAATTTGATACCGCTAAACCTAAATCATTATGGCAATGAACTGAAATTCTTGCCTTATCGATATTTGAAACTCGGTTTATTATATTTGAAATTAGATTTTTATATTCAGAAGGGACTGTATAACCAACAGTGTCTGGTATGTTAATAGTTGAAGCACCAGCCTTTATAGCACTCTCAATTACCTTGCATAAAAAATCTTCGTTGGATCTAGTGCCATCCTCGCATGACCATTCTACATCATCGACATGGTTCCTAGCTCTAGTAACACTATCAATTACTGCTTGGTGAACTTCTTCTGGTTCCATCTGTAATTTATATTTCATATGAAGCGGGCTTGTTGCAATAAAAGTATGTATTCTTTTTTGCTTAGCGTTTTTCAGTGCTTCAGCAGCACAGTCAATATCTTTAAAGCTGGCTCTTGCTAAACCACATACAATTGATTTTTTGATTATTTTAGATATTTCAGAAACAGACTCAAAATCACCGTTTGAAGCAATAGGAAAACCAGCTTCTATAACGTCCACACCCAAAACTTCAAGTGTTTTAGCTATTTTTAGCTTTTCTTCAAGATTCATGGAGGCACCTGGAGATTGCTCCCCGTCCCTCATTGTCGTATCAAAAATTATGACCTGGTTACCTTCTCTTGACATTTTAATTTCTTACTCCTAGGCCTATATAAACCAAAAAATTGAGTCATACATAAATTATTCTTAATTAAAAATTAATAATATTAAGGAATTAATAAACAATAAATAATTAATAAAATATATATATTTGCTAAAATACTGAATTATTTGAGAAAGTCAAAAAAACATCCAATAAAAACTAAATAACTAGATACTATAAATTAATAAAATACCTGAATTTTATCAAACATAGAGGGATTAAAAATCTACTTTTTGTAAAGCTTTAATTTTTTTCTTTATCAACAAGCTTGTTTTCCTTGATCCAAGGCATCATTTCTCTTAGTTTTGCCCCAACATCCTCTATATTATGCTTTGCCTCCCTTGCCCTTATTGACTTAAAACTAGTCTGAGAAACCTTATTTTCAAGCATCCATTCTCTTACAAACTGACCAGTCTGAATCTCATTAAGCACTGTTTTCATTTGTTTTTTTACTTTTTTGTCAATAATTCTTGGGCCTCTAGTATAGTCTCCATACTCAGCTGTATTAGATATTGAATACCTCATATTTGCTATGCCACCTTCATACATCAAATCTACAATTAGCTTAACTTCATGTAAACATTCAAAATACGCCATTTCTGGTGCATAACCAGCCTCAACAAGAGTTTCGTAACCTGCCTTTATAAGACTTGTTAAGCCTCCACACAAAACTGCTTGCTCTCCGAATAGGTCTGTCTCGCACTCTTCTTTAAAAGTAGTCTCAATTATTCCCGCTCTACCTCCGCCAATTGAAGATGCATAGGATAGCCCTAACTCATGAGCATTCCCAGTTGAGTTTACATGAACAGCCAATAAGCAAGGCACACCTCCACCTTTTAGGTACTCTGACCTGACTGTATGCCCTGGCCCTTTTGGGGCAATCATAAATACATCTAAATCACTTCTAGGTTTTATCAAATTAAAATGAACATTTAACCCATGAGCAAATGCCAGAGCCGAACCTTTTTTCATTTTCTTTTCAAGTTGATGAGAATAAATTTCACTCTGAATTTCATCTGGTGTTAACATCATTATAACATCACCCCATGAGGCCGCATCACTCACGCTCATTACATCAAAACCTTCAGATGATGCTTTTTTTGAGCTATCTGAGTCTTCTCGCAAGGCTATGGCAATTTTTTTAACGCCTGAGTCTCTTAAATTCATTGCATGAGCATGACCCTGACTTCCATAACCCACAATTACAACATTCTTTGAATTAATGAGATTTGTATCTGCATCTCTATCGTAATAAACTTTCATAATAGCACCTTCCAAAATTAAAGGGGGTTCGATCCCCTGCTAATAGCAACAATTCCAGTTCGTGAAACATCAACTAAACCTAAATCAGCCATTAACTCAATAAAAGCATTGATTTTTTCTGCCGAACCAGTCAATTCGAAGACAAATGACTCCCTAGAACTATCCACTACCCTAGCACGAAAAATATCTGCAATCCTTAAACTTTCAACTCTATTCTCTCCAACACCAGCTACTTTTATCATTGCTAATTCACGCTCAACAGCCGAACCATCAGTTGTTAAATCACTTACACGGTGAACTGGTACTAATCTAGATAATTGAGCTTTTATTTGCTCTATTACCATTGGAGTTCCAGAAGTAACAATAGTTATTCTTGATAAAGACTTTTTTTTATCTGTCTCAGCAACTGTGAGACTTTCAATATTATATCCTCGACCAGAAAATAACCCAATTACTCTAGCAAGAACCCCGGATTCATTGTCTACAAGTATAGCCATTGTATGTTTTCTTGATCTTCTATCTATTTCTTTCATGAGTTTTTACTTCTATAAGTTAAATCTAAACTAAGGCCAAACCTTCTTTTGATAGTTTTGGAGACCCTTTTCCCTTACCTAACATCATTTCGTTATGAGCTGACCCAGAAGGTATCATTGGAAAACAATTTTCATCAGGGTCAACAACAACATCAAGAATCACTGGACCATCATAGTCTATCATTTTTTCTATAGAACTCTCTAGTAGATTTGGGTCTTCAACTCTAAGGCCAAAAGCATGAAAAGACTCAGCTAGTTTAACAAAATCTGGCAGTGCTTCGGTATAACTTTCAGAGTACCTTCCTCCATGAAGTAATTCCTGCCATTGTCTTACCATACCCATATAACCATTATTTAGTATGAAAATTTTAACAGGTAGTCTGTATTGCACAGCTGTAGAAATTTCTTGAATATTCATTAAAATAGAAGCTTCTCCTGCAATATCTACAACTAAGGATTCTGGACAAGCCAATTGCACACCTATTGCTGCAGGAAGACCGTAACCCATAGTACCTAAGCCTCCTGAGGTCATCCACCTGTTAGGTTTATCAAATTGATAAAATTGAGCAGCCCACATTTGATGTTGACCAACTTCTGTAGTAATTCTTGCATCCATATTTTTTGTTAAATTATATAAAGTTTCAATGGCAAACTGTGGTTTAATTGCACCTTTGTCTTGCTGATAATGCAAACAATCAACTTTCTTCCAGTCATTTATTTGGGACCACCATTTTTTTATACTATCACTGTCTATTTTATAACTATTTTTCAAAGTTTTCGCTAAAGGATCTAGAACTTTGGCTATATCACCTATAATTGGAACATCAACAGGAACATTTTTATTTATTGAAGAGGGGTCGATATCAATATGTATTTTTTTTGAATTAGGACTAAAGGCATCCAACCTTCCAGTAATTCTATCATCGAATCTGGACCCAACCGCTATAAGCAAGTCAGCCTGATGCATAGCCATATTAGCTTCATAAGTTCCATGCATTCCTAGCATCCCTAAAAACTGAGAGTCAGTCCCAGGGTATGCACCTAAACCCATTAACGTACTAGTAATTGGAAAACCTGAGTATCTAACTAAGTCAATTAGTAAATCAGATGCAATTTGACCAGAGTTTATCACGCCACCCCCGGTATAAAAAACTGGCCTCTTTGATTCAGATATTAACTTTGCTGCAGACTCAATTGCTTCCCGGTCTCCTTCTGTCTTCGGATTATATGAAGTTTGAATCGGTGGAGTTTGAGGTTGGTAAGTAACATTTTGTAGTTGGATATCTTTAGGTAAATCGATTACGACAGGACCAGGTCTCCCCGATTTAGCTACATAGAACGCCTCATGAATAATTGAGTTTAAATTATTAATATCCTTAACAAGGTAGTTATGCTTTGTACATGGTCTTGTTATACCTGTAGTATCAGCCTCCTGAAATGCATCATTACCAATAAGATGAGTAGCGACTTGTCCAGTGAAACAAACTAATGGAATACTATCCATTAATGCATCAGTTAGTCCTGTTACTGCATTGGTTGCACCAGGACCAGATGTAACAAGGACGACTCCGACCTTACCAGTTGAACGAGCATAACCCTCAGCAGCATGAACAGCACCCTGTTCATGCCTAACAAGAATATGCCTTAGTTTTTCTTGACTGAAAATAACATCATAAATAGGTAAGACAGCTCCTCCCGGGTAACCAAAAACAATATCAACACCTAGGTCACTAAGTGACCTAACAACTAATTCAG
>NZXH01000021.1 GCA_002701885.1 Rhodospirillaceae bacterium
TATTAGTTGGTCCAGAAGGTGGTTATTCTCCTGAAGAAATTGAGATGTTGTCAAAACATTCTAATTCTAAATCTATTTCATTAGGTAATTTAACTTTGCGATCTGAAACAGCCGCAATAGTAATGTTGTCAAGGTGGAATATTATAAACAAAGTATGGTAAAATTTATGACTGATGTAATTATTGAAGATTATCAACAATTAGTAAGCTATCTTGAAGGAGGTAGTAAGCCAATCTATGAATGGAGAATAGGTACAGAGCATGAAAAATTTGGTTATATAAAAAAAAATAAAAAACCGCTGAAATACTTTGGTGAGAATGGTATTTCAAGTATTTTACAGGGTTTGGTTAACCTAGGTTGGAAACCAGTATACGAAGAAAATAACATAATAGCGCTCTCCTTTGGTCAACAGTCAATTACATTAGAGCCCGGTGGACAGTTAGAGTTATCTGGCGCACCACTAGATAACATCCATGAAACCTGTAGAGAGGTTAATTCTCATTTGTCTCAGCTTAAATCAGTGTCAGAAAAAATGGGAATAGGGTTTATCGGTATTGGGTTTCACCCTAAGTTGCGAGTTGATGAAGTTCCTTTAATGCCAAAAAGTAGATACAAAATTATGAAAGAGTATATGCCATTAAAAGGAAAGCATGGTCTTGATATGATGTTTAGAACTTGCACAGTTCAGACAAATTTAGATTTTTCCTCTGAAGTTGATATGGTAAAAAAAATGAGAGTTGCATTGGCTTTACAACCTCTGTCGACAGCACTATTCGCTAACTCTCCGTTTTGCGAAGATAAACTATCAGGTTATAAGTCTTTTAGGTCATTTGTTTGGATGCATACAGACGCTGATAGATGTGGAATGCTTCCTTTTGTGTTTGATGATGGAATGAGTTTCCAAAGATATGTAGATTATGCTCTAGATGTTCCGATGTATTTTGTTGTGAGAGATAAAAAATATATATATGCCGAAGGCCAAAAATTTAGAGATTTTTTAAATGGGTCTTTGAAGTGTTTACCAAATGAAAAACCTTTGATAATTGATTGGGAAAATCATTTGAGCACAATTTTCCCTGAAGTAAGATTAAAAAGATTTATTGAAATGCGTGGAGCTGATACTGGTAATTGGTCAAGCTTATGTGCTAACCCTGCGTTTTGGGTAGGTCTGATGTATGATAAGGATTCTTTAGATGAAGCGTCAGATTTAGTTGCTGATTTTTCAATAAGTGAACTCATGGAGATGAGGGAAAAAGTTCCTATTTATGGGTTAGACACAAGAATACGTAATAACTATTCTCTTAACGACCTTGCTGGAAGAGTTTTAGCAATAGCAAAAAAAGGTTTAAAAAACAGAAAGGTTTATGATACATCAGGCAATGATGAAAGTATTTTCCTTGATATACTTTTTCATAGACAAAAAAAATGCGAGACTCCTGCAGATATACTAATTAAATCATTTAATAATGAATGGAGTGGTGATGCAGATAAAGTTTTTGAAAATAACATGGCTTAATTTGTATTGGTTCCACCAACTGTTAATCCGTCAATTTTAAGAGAAGGTTGGCCTACTCCTACGGGCACTCCTTGTCCATCTTTCCCGCAAGTACCTACCCCTGGGTCAAGCTCCATGTCATCACCGATACCAGATATTTTGGTTAAAATATCTGGACCATTTCCAATTAGAGTTGCTCCTTTTACTGGTCTTTCAATTTTTCCATTCTTTATCTCATAAGCTTCAGTACAAGAAAATACAAACTTTCCTGATGTTATATCAACTTGTCCTCCGCCAAAATTAACTGCATAAAGCCCATCTTTAACTCCAGCAATTAATTCCTCTTTTTTATGTGAGCCATTGAGCATGTATGTATTCGTCATTCTAGGCATTGGCATATGAGCATAAGATTCTCTTCTGCCATTCCCGGTTGGCTTCATATTCATAAGTCTTGCGTTTAATCTGTCATGAATATATCCAGTTAGAATCCCATCCTCGATTAGAGTTGTTGATTGAGTTGGGGTTCCTTCGTCATCAATTGTTAATGATCCTCTCCTATTTTTAATTGTTCCGTCATCTACTACTGTAACACCTTTCGCTGCTATTCTTTCTCCCATTAATTCAGAGAAGGCAGAAGTTTTTTTTCTATTAAAATCTCCTTCCAAACCATGGCCAATCGCTTCATGTAAAAGAATTCCAGGCCAGCCAGGGCCAAGTATTACTGTCATCTCCCCTGCTGGGGCATTGACTGAACTTAAGTTGACCTTTGCTTGTCTTATAGCTTCGTCTACACTCTTTCTCCATTTATCTGGTTGTATCCATTGAGTTAGCTCTGACCTTCCTCCAATACCAAATGACCCTGTTTCTTGTTTTTTCCCATCACCTACTACTACCTGTACGTTTAATCTTACCAATGGCCTGACATCAGAATAAGAGCGTCCGTCAATTCTATATATCTTTATTACTTGCCATGAACTTGTCAAAGAAGCAGATACTTGTTTTACAAGACTATCGCTTTCCCTAGCGTATGAATTTATTTGCTCTAAAACTTTTATTTTTTCATTAAATTGTACTTCATTTACAGGGTTACTGCTGCTGTACAGCTTTTTATTAGTTCTTTCTGGTGACAAATCAGTTTTGCCAGAATAACCAGAGGCAACACTTTTTATTGTGTTCGCTGCTCTCTTAATTGAATTTTCACTTATTTCTGATGAATGAGCGTATCCTGAAGATTCCCCTACGACACCCCTAAGTCCAAAGCCTCTATCAGTGTCATAATTAGCCGACTTGATTCTTCCATCATCCAAGACCAAAGCGTCCGATTGTTTATATTCTAAGTATAGCTCACCATCATCAAGGTTTTTTAATGCTGCATTTGTTAGATTTACTAACCTTTTTTCGTCTAAATCTGTATTCAAAAAAAATAGTTTTTCAGGGAGATAATTGATCATTTTCTGCTCTAAATAGTAGTAATTTATTGATTTTCTATAAAAATAGCCCAAATACTGTGTTAAACTAGCATTCAGGCAAGACTAAAACATTTTAATTATATTATAAATTTTTTTTTTGATCTAGGTGTTGAGTTATAAAAAAAATTATTTAAATCTATAGTGTAGGACTTTTAATAAGTTTTTTTGCTAACTGGACTGGTTTTATTGTCTTTTCTTATGTAAAAGTTATATCTATAGTTTTTTAATGGCAGGAAAAAGTATGTTTATTCGAAAAATTTCATCATTGTTTTATTCATTATTTTTTTTAATGCTAGTAGCGCCAGTGTCAGCTGAAGAAGCCGTTGGTGTATCTAAGCCTTGGCAGATGGGTTTCCGAGAGGCAGCTTCTCCCGTAATGGAAAGAATTGTCGATTTTCATAATTTTCTTATGATCATATCTGTTGCGATCGCTGTATTTGTTACAGTGCTTCTTGGATACGTAATGGTTAGGTTCAGAGCAAGTAAAAATCCTAATCCAAGCAAGAGAACACACAATACATTTATTGAAGTCTTGTGGACTGTTATACCAATTATTATTCTGGTTGTAATGGTTGTGCCATCATTTAGGCTTTTATATTATATGGACAAAACAGCTGAACCTGAAATGACGTTAAAAGCCATAGGTCATCAATGGTATTGGTCTTATGAATACCCGGATCATGGTGATTTTATTTTTGATTCTATTATGATAGAGGAATCGGACCTAAAACCTGGACAAGAAAGATTACTTCACACTGATAATGAAGTAGTTTTGCCTATTAATACAAATATAAAAATTTTAGTTACAGCGGATGATGTAATTCATAACTGGGCTTTACCAAGTTTTGGTATCAAAATGGATGCGGTACCTGGTCAACTTAATGAAACTTGGGTGAATATCACTAAGCCGGGTATCTACTATGGTATGTGCTCTGAACTTTGCGGTGTAAGGCATTCTTTTATGCCCATTACCGTTCGCGCTGTTACTAAAGAAAAATTTTCTGAGTGGGTTGAGAAAGCAAAAATAGAATTTGCTAAAAACGAAGACCTTCATAGAGGCAATCAAGCTAAATTACCTTCAGAAATTGTATCTCTAACATCTAATTTAAATAATAAGGTTTTAAGAAAATGACACATACTACCGCTGAAGCCCTTCATGACCATAAACCAAGCTTTGCTCGTAGATGGCTTATGTCAACTAACCATAAAGATATAGGGACCTTATATATTATATTCGCAATTTGTGCAGGCGTAGTAGGTGGTATCTTCTCAATTCTTATGAGAATGGAATTACAAGCTCCTGGCATGCAGTTTTTTGGAGAAAATTATCAGTTCTATAATGTTTTAGTTACTGGTCATGGTTTGGTAATGGTGTTTTTTATGATTATGCCAGCTTTTATAGGTGGTTTTGGTAATTGGTTTGTTCCTCTTATGATCGGTGCTCCTGATATGGCCTTCCCTAGGCTAAATAATATTTCATTCTGGCTCCTTATCCCTGCAGCAGCTTTGCTTGTTGGATCAACTTTTGTTGATGGAGGGGCTGGAACAGGTTGGACAGTTTACGCACCCTTATCTACATCTGGTCACCCAGGAATGGCAGTTGATATGGCAATTTTTTCTCTTCATTTAGCTGGTGCATCATCAATCTTAGGTGCAATAAATTTTATAACGACTATTTTTAATATGCGTGCGCCTGGAATGACATTGCATAAAATGCCTTTGTTTGTTTGGTCAATTTTGATTACTGTTTTTCTTTTGCTCCTTTCCCTGCCTGTTTTAGCTGGTGCAATTACTATGCTTCTGACAGACAGAAATTTTGGAACTACTTTTTTTGATGCAGCTGGACAAGGTGATCCAATATTGTATCAGCATTTGTTCTGGTTTTTTGGTCATCCAGAAGTCTATGTATTAATTTTGCCAGGCTTTGGAATTATAAGTCATATCATATCAACTTTTTCCAAAAAACCAGTTTTTGGTTATCTGCCAATGGTATATGCAATGGTTGCAATTGGTGTTGTAGGATTCGTTGTTTGGGCTCATCATATGTACACTGTTGGAATGGATGTTGATACAAGAGCCTATTTTATGGCTGCAACTATGGTTATAGCAGTGCCAACTGGTATTAAAATTTTTTCTTGGATTGCCACCATGTGGGGAGGATCACTAGAATTTAAAACCCCAATGCTTTTTGCAATAGGTCTAATTTTCCTTTTTACTATCGGGGGTGTAACTGGAATAATCCTTGCTAATGCAGGTGTAGATATGGCTATGCATGATACATATTATGTAGTTGCCCACTTTCACTACACTATGTCCCTTGGGGCTCTGTTTGGTATTTTTGCTGGTTTTTATTATTGGGCGCCAAAAATGTGGGGTTGGAAATATAATGAATCACTTGGGAAGATTCATTTTTGGCTTACATTTTTTTCTGTAAACCTCACATTCTTTCCTATGCATTTTTCAGGTTTAGCTGGAATGCCTAGGAGGTATGTAGATTACCCTGATGCTTTTGCACCTTGGAATTTTGTTTCTTCAATTGGCTCTTATATCTCTGGATTTGCTGTCTTAGTATTTCTATATCTAATTTTAGAGATGTTTGTAAGAAAACGTAAAGCAGAAGATAATTATTGGGGGGAGGGAGCTACAACACTTGAATGGACCCTTAGCTCTCCACCTCCATGGCATACCTATGATCATCTGCCAAGAATCAAGTAATATTCATTTGAAATGTCAAATTTTATCATAAGAGAAAATCAAAAATTAAATAATCAAGATTTAATCAATGCGTCTGAATGGGTGGACTATTTTAGTTTACTTAAACCTAGAGTTATGTCCTTAGTTGTTTTCAGTGGTTTGATTGGAATGTCAGTGGCTCCTGGTGAAATCCATATTATAACCGCACTGATAGCGCTAATATCAATAGCTCTTGGAGCTGGCGCAGCTGGTGCAATAAATATGTGGTACGAAGCAGATATTGATTCAATTATGCTAAGAACTAAAAACCGACCAATTCCTTCAGGTAGAGTTGTTAAAGAGGAAGCTCTCTCTCTTGGAATTATTATAGCTGGCGCTGCAATTATAATTATGGGATTATTGGTTAATTTTATTTCTGCTGCTCTACTCTTTGTTACTATTGCATTTTACGTATTTGTTTACACAATGTTTTTAAAAAGACGTACCCCACAGAATATAGTAATTGGGGGAGCGTCAGGCTCTCTTCCTCCTGTAATTGGATGGACAGCGGTTACAGGGACTATAGATTTATTCCCAATTTTAATTTTTGCTATTATTTTCTTTTGGACTCCACCTCACTTCTGGGCGTTATCTTTATATAATCACTCAGATTACAGAAAAGCAAATATTCCTATGCTTCCAGTTGTATCCGGAATAAAGAAAACAGGTATTTATATCTTTATTTATAGTTTAGTTCTTTTTCCAATTACTTTATTGCCTTGGTACTTTGGATATATGAATTATTTGTATTTTTCTTCTGCTGTTATTTTAGGTCTAGTATTTTGTTATAAATCATTTCAAGTTTTAGTTAAATTAAATTCAGAAAAAGTCATAATTGATAAGATGGCGAAAAAATTATTTAATTATTCTATAATTTATTTGTTCATGTTATTGCTATGTGTATATATTGACTCGGTATTAATGTAGGTCTTTATGCCGTTAAGTGATAGACATAAAAAAAACAGAAAAAAAAATATAGTTGTCGCTTTATGTCTTGTAGCTTTTGTAATTCTAATTTACTTGGGTTCAGTTGTAAAATCTGGTGGGGCTTAATGAAAAAGATAAATAAAATTAGAGTGACTGCTTTTTCCTCTTTGCTTGTAGTCTTTATTATGGTTGCTGCTGCTTATGCTGCCGTACCTTTGTATAAACTTTTTTGTCAAGTTACAGGTTTTGCTGGAACTACACAAAAAGCAGAATTTTCACCTAATTTTGTTTCTGATAGAATCATCCGAGTCCAATTTGACGCAAATGTTGGCAAAGGCCTGTCATGGAATTTCTATCCAGTCCAACGAGAAGTAAGTGTTAAAGTAGGGGAAGAAGGCATAGCATTTTATACTGCAAAGAATCTGAGCGATAAACCTATTAAAGGTTCCGCGGTATTTAATGTGACTCCCTCTAAAGCTGGGTATTATTTTAGTAAAATTGATTGCTTCTGTTTTCAGGAGCAAACATTAGCTCCGGGCGAGGAAGTAAAAATGCCAGTCACTTTTTTTATTGACCCGGAAATCATAGAAGAGTCTGATATGAATGATCTAAAAATTATAACTCTCTCTTATACTTTCTTTGAGCAAAATGAATATAATGAAGATATCCAGCAAGATTCTTCTGTAGATTCATTGAATAACATGCTATTAAAGTCCTCAGTTTTAAGTTTAAAGGAGCTCGATAATGGCTGATGGTCATTCAAGAGATCATAGTTACCATTTAGTGGACCCAAGCCCATGGCCCATAGTTGGGGCATTTGCTGCACTAGTTCTGACCTTTGGAATGATTTTGTGGTTTCATGACGTTACTGTTTGGGTTTTTATAATTGGAGCTCTGATAACAGCTTATGTTTTTCTTGTTTGGTTCAAAGATATAATCAAGGAAGGCGAACATCAAGGTTTTCATACCCCAGTTGTTCAGCTTGGCCTAAGATATGGTATGGTTCTTTTCATCGCTTCTGAAGTTATGTTTTTTGCTGCTTGGTTTTGGGCATATTATAATGCGGCACTATTTCCAACAGAAACTATGGGTGGTGTTTGGCCCCCAGAAGGCATACTAACTTTTAACCCATGGGATCTCCCTTTCCTTAACACATTAATACTGCTTTTATCTTCAACTACAGTTACGATAGCTCATCATGCTTTACGAAATGGTAATTATTCAGGTCTTAAAATTTGGTTATGGGTCACAATTCTTCTAGGTATTAGTTTTACGGGATGCCAGATTTTAGAATATGTTGAGGCTCCATTTCCCTTTGGGCAGGGTGCATATGGTTCAACTTTCTTTATGGCGACTGGATTCCATGGTGCCCATGTTATTATAGGAACAATATGTTTAATTGTTTGTTTAATAAGAGCGTATGCCGGACATTTTAAGCCTAATCACCATTTTGGTTTGGAAGCTGCGGCATGGTATTGGCATTTTGTTGATGTTGTTTGGATTTTCCTCTTCTGTTCAATTTATTGGTATGGTGTTGGGCCTATAGCACATCATTAAAAAAAATTGAGCTCTAAGATCAATCTATAATTAAAATTAATTTTTCATTTTTTCATGTTAATAGGCTTGTAATTTAATTTTTTAAGTAGTTTATTTTTTCAATTTAATATTTATTATATATATAATATTAAATCGAAATTTGAGAAAAATAATATGAATTATATCAAAAATTTCAGACCTACCTTTTGGTCATCTTTTTTTACACTTATTGGTTTTATATTTCTATTAAGTTTGGGAACATGGCAGTTAGACAGACTGAAGTGGAAGAATGATTTAATAGCTGAGCGACAAAGTTTTTTGAATGATATACCCTTAGAGTTTGATGGTGATATTACTCAACTAAATGGTTTAATGTGGAAGCCAGTAGTGGTGAATGGTATCTATGAGCATGATAAAGAGTTATATCTTGCTGCTAGGTCAATGAGAGGTAATGTTGGATTCCATGTCTTAACGCCTATACTTTTATCAAATGGTAAGAATATATTGATAAATAGGGGTTGGGTTCCTCGCGAGAAAAAAGATCCTTCGACAAGGCTGCAAGCTAATATATTAAATAAAACTGAAGTGACTGGCATTATTAATCCAGGCTTTAAAAAAGGAGCGTTTTCGCCAAAAAATGATGTTGCAAAAAATGTTTGGCTATACATAGACTTTGATGAAATGAGTAGCGCTATTAATTTGGAGCTAGAGGAGTTTGTCATTGATGCCAAGGAAAATGGTGAGGGCGGTTTTCCAATTGGCTCTCAAACTAGGGTTAACTTGCCTAATGACCATTTGCAGTATTCAGTTACTTGGTATCTTTTGAGTATAACCTTAGTTGTGGTTTGGTTCTTTTGGAATAAGAAAAGACAAGAATAATAAAATATTATATTTCTTTTTTGAAGTGCTTGGAAAGTTTTAAATTTTGGGCCTGATAATTTGAGTTTAGTTTATCAGATCCATACTTCTTATCCGGAGTTTCTGTAAGTCTCTCATAGATTATTCTGCAAACAATTTGTCCGTCTTCTAATGTGAATGGTAATTCATAAGACCTTACTTCTAAAACGGCCTTTGAACCTTTGCCTCCTAGAGAATGATGACCGAAGCCTGGATCAAAAAAACCAGCATAGTGAACCCTAAATTCTCCATGTAGAGGGTTAAACGCTGCCATTTCTGCTGCATAATCAGGTGGAACAGTTACCGATTCCTTTGAAACAAGGATATAAAAAGCATAAGGGTCTAGAATTAAATTACTATTTTCATTTTGATGAATTATTTCCCAATAATCTTCAAAATTGTAAGTATTAACTTTGTCTAGATCTATAAGAGAGGTATATTTTTTTGCCTTGTAACCTATGACGCCGTTAGTTTTTTCACCAGATAGGTCAACAGATATAGGTACTCCATTTTTAATTCTTTTTGCAAACTCTTTATCAGTGTATTTACTATCTACAAGTGCAACCTTTTCGTGTAGTCTTCTGGTTGCTGTATCATTTGGTCTTGGGGAGCCTCTTCTTAATCTAAGTTGAAGCAATTTGGTTCCTTTTGAAACAATCACACTAAATGTCCTTGGACTAATTTCAGCATACAATAAACCTTTGTAACCCTCTGAGACTCTATCAAACTCCATTCCTTGGTCAGTAATTAGTCTTGTGAATACATCCACTCTTCCAATAGAGCTTTTAGGGTTAGCTATTCCAGATAATCGACTGGGTAAGCTAACAGATTCTTGTAGGGGTACAATGTATACACCTCCTTTTTCTAAAACATTTCCTTTTTCTAAGTCAATTTTATGCATTCCTAGGGCATCAATTTTATTCATTACTGTATAGTTTTCCCCAGGAAGAAAGCTAGCTCTTACTCTGTAGGCATGTCTCCCAAGCCTCAAATCTATACTGGCAGGCTGTATTTGACTTTCATCAATTTGGTCTTCTAGAGAAAAGACAATCTTTTGATTGATTAGTTCTCTGAGTGACTGAGACGGCAGAACTCCAGTAGGGTATGAATCCTTACTGTTTATACCTTCACTATTCGGAGTTTTCTTATCGAAGAGATGTTTATCTTCTTTATATTGATCCATTATACTGAAATATTCCTAGGTTTTATAAAGTTTCACTAATCTGAAATAAATAAACTTAAAATCAAAATCTATTTTATATTCAAAGATATACCTAGAATAATAGCAAATTTTTTGTTAAATGTTTACATAGAACATAAAATAATCATAGATAATTAGTTTTTTATGCAAATATTTTAAAATTTTCTGTAGGATTTTGAGTAATTTTTTTGAATATACATCGGAGTTATTGTTGAAATACATAAGTACTAGAGGGCAATCAGAACCATTAAACTTTGAACAAGTTTTGATGAAAGGGTTGGCTGAAGATAAGGGCCTTTATATGCCTGAAGTATGGCCAAAGTTTTCTATGAATGAAATATCTGGTCTTAGTAATTTTTCTTATCCAGATTTAGCGTTTGAATTGATGAGACCTTTCATTGGTGATTCTCTATCTTTGGAGGAATTTAGCGAGATAATTAATAAGTCCTATGCTTCTTTTTCCCATAAAGATACAACGCCATTAAATCAAATTAACAAAAATGAGTATCTTTTAGAGCTATTCCATGGCCCTACATTAGCCTTTAAGGATTGTGCTATGCAATTGTTAGGATCTTTATTTGAACATTTTTTAAAAAAACAAGGGAAAAAAATTAATATAATTTGTGCTACCTCAGGTGATACTGGTGCAGCTGCTGTTGAGGCCTTTAAAAATAAAGATTTAATTAATTTAGTTGTTTTGTTTCCTAAAAATAAAATATCAAGAGTCCAACAAAAACAAATGACAACATCTGATAGTAATAACATCCATTGTATAGCTGTAGAAGGAACTTTTGACGACTGTCAGGCAATAGTAAAAAATTTATTAAATAATAAGCAATTTAAAAATAAATATAATCTATCAGCTGTCAATTCAATAAATTGGGTAAGGGTTATGGCTCAGGTTGTTTATTATTTTTATGCAGGATTAAAATTAGGAAGTCCAAAAGAAAAAGTAAATTTTAGTGTTCCAACAGGTAATTTTGGAGATATATTTGCTGGCTTTAGTGCATACAAGATGGGTCTACCGATAGATGTATTATGTATTGCAACAAACTCAAATGATGCTCTTGAAAGATTTTTAAAAAATGGGGAATATATAGTCGAAAATGTTAAACCCACTATAAGTCCGAGTATGGATATTCAAGTTGCTAGTAATTTAGAGAGATTGCTCTATGAAAGTTCAGGCAGAAAGCCCGAAATCATTAGAGATATAATGTTAGATCTAGGAGTCAATAAGAAGTTTAATGTTGATCAATTTACACTAAATTCAATTAAAGAATTATTTATTGCTACAAGTGTTGATGAAAAATCAACAAAAAATACAATAAAAAATGTTTGGGACAATAACAGAGTATTAATTGACCCACATACCGCTGTTGGAGTAAATGCTGGCAGAAATTCAATTTCTAATAATAATAATACTGTATACATAGCTACAGCACATCCCGCTAAATTTCCTGATGCTATAAATAACTCTATTGGAATTTTCCCTGAGCTTCCTTCAAGTGTTGCTAATATAATGTCTAGAGAAGAGGCTTATTCTAATGTAATAAGTAAAACCGAAAGTGTTCAAGAGTATTTTGAAAGACAAATTGATTTATAAAAAAGAGAATATATTAATGCCGGATATTGAAGTCACTAAATTAAAAAATGGTATAAGGGTTGTGAGTGAGAAAGATAATCATTTTGACACAATCTCAGTTGGTATTTGGGTTGATGTTGGTTCAAGAAATGAGTCTGAGGGTTTAAATGGTATTTCTCATTTACTTGAGCATATGGCTTTCAAGGGAACCAAAAATAGGAATGCAAAACAAATTGTCCAAGAAATAGAAAATGTTGGGGGTTATTTCAATGCATATACTTCTAGAGAAAATACAGCGTATTATATAAAGATTTTAAAAAAAGATTTGATGTTAGCTGTAAATATTTTAATTGATATATTTATTAATTCTACTTTTGAGAAATTAGAACTTGAGAAAGAGAAATATGTTATAAAACAAGAAATAGGGCAATCTAAAGACACTCCAGATGACATAATTTTTGATTATTTTCAATCTATTGCTTTTCCAGACCAACCTATAGGTCGTTCAATTCTTGGGACAAGTAAAAATGTTCAGAGTTTTACGAGGAAGAATATTATTGAATATTTAAATTCAGAATATATTGCAAATAGGGTAGTTTTCTCTGCATCTGGAGATATAAATCATTCAGATTTCGTTAATTCAATCTCAACTAGACTTAATGATTATAACACAAGTAATAAAGCTAAATTAGATGGGGCAAAATATACTGGAGGAGATTACCGCGAGAGCAGAGATCTTGAACAAGTGCATATCATATTAGGCATGGAAGGTGTTCCATATAAAGATGATTATTACTTTACTTCGCAAGTGTTCTCCTCTGTTTTAGGAGGGGGTATGTCTTCAAAGCTGTTCCAAGAAATCAGAGAAAATAGAGGTTTATGCTACTCTGTTTATTCGTTTGTATCTTCATATATAGACACTGGTTTAGTTGGGATATATGCAGGGACAGGAGAAAATAAAGTTGAAGAACTTATTCCGTCAATTATTGAAGAGATTCATAAAATGACTTATCAAATATCTGTTGAAGATATAGACAGGGCCAAGGCTCAACTAAAAGCATCTATTATTATGTCACAAGAAAATACTTCATCTAGGTGTGAGACTGCTGCAAGACAATTGATAGTACATGGTAGGCCTGTACCAAATTCTGAAATTATAAAACAGATAGAATTAGTTGATAGAGATACAGTTTTAAATTTTGCTAAAAAAATACTTACAGAAAGTTTACCTTCTTTTTCTGCAATAGGACCTATAAACAAAATTGAAAAATTTGATAAGATTGTCGATAGATTACGTCTTTGAATAAATAATTATGCCTTCACTTTCAAATATATTACAAAAAAAACTTATTTCATCACAGTTTATTGGTAGAAATATATTTTTAAGAACACCTCAATTTTCTGATTTTGACGATTGGTCAGAGTTAAGGAGTGAATCCAGAAATTTTTTAGAACCATGGGAGCCAAAATGGTCAAAAAATTCTCTTACTAGAAGTGACTACCGTCGTAGGATTACAAAGTATGAGCATGATATTAGGTACGAAAGAAATATACCGTTTTATATTTTTATTTTAGAGACAAAAATATTAGTAGGAGGTATTTCTTTAAGTAATATTAATAGAGGTATAACTCAATCTTGTACATTAGGTTACTGGATAGGTGAGAAGTTTGCAGGGCAAGGGCTTATGACTGAGGCAGTTGCAGTAGTTACTGATGTTGTATTTAATGTTCTAAAGCTCCATAGGCTTGAAGCTGCTTGCATCCCTGAGAATATTGCTAGTAAATCTGTTTTAAAGAAAGTTGGTTTTACGGAAGAAGGTTATGCTAGAAAATATTTACAAATTAATGGCGAGTGGAGAGACCATAATCTTTTTGCAGTGCTTTCAAGTGATAAATATATGAAGGTAAAGTAGTTTAAATAATTTTAAGCGTGCCCAGGAATATGATTTAAATGAGAAATATCTATTCCTAAAGTTTTCACTGAATTTGACCATATATTATCAACATTAGAAGAAAAAACTAGAGAGTCTCTAGCAGAGGTATGGAGCCATAAATTTTGCTGTATCTCTTTTTCAAGTTGGCCTGCATTCCAGCCAGCATAACCTAGGGTAAATTTTATATTTTTAGGCCCTTTGTCACAAGCTATATCTTTTATTATTTCTATTGAAGCGGTTAAAAAAATATCTTCCGTTATGAAATTAGTAGATTCAATTTTATAATCATTAGAGTGAAGAATGAAACCTCTCGAAGATTCAACCGGCCCCCCTGATTGTATAGTTATTATTTTGTTAGTGGATTGTTCTATTTGTAATTCATCTAGAATACCTTTAAAATTTAGAGACGAGTCATGTGAATTGATCACTATTCCCATAGACCCATACATGTTATGATCACAAATAATTATTACTGATTCTTTAAATCTTTCGTCTCCAATGTCGGGCATTGCAATTAGTAATTTTCCCTTTAAATTAAACTGATTTTTATCAAACATTTTTAAATTTTTCAATAATACGAATATATCTAAAACAAAATATATGATATTCAAAATAATTACAACTCATGTTATTTTTTAAAAAAATGTCTAGATTAGTTCATGTTCATTGTTTATAATTAAAATAGTGTAAATTCAACATATTAAATTTGAGGTTAATTTAATGACTATTAAAGAAGGTGATTCAATTCCTAGTGTTAACTTAAAAATAATGTCAGAAAAAGGAGTTTCTGATATATCAACTGATGAACTTTTTAGTAATAAAAAAGTAGTTCTTTTCAGCGTTCCAGGGGCTTTCACCCCCACATGCTCTGCACAGCATTTACCAGGTTTCATAGATCATGCAGACAAAATAAAAGAAAAAAATGTAGATACAATAGCTTGCATGTCCGTTAATGATGCATTTGTTATGGATGCATGGGGTAAAGATAGAGGTGCAGGTCAAAATGTACTGATGGTTGCAGATGGAAACGGTGATTTTACTAAAGCTCTAGGTTTAGAATTAGATGCTAAAGGCTTTGGTCTAGGAATGAGGAGTCAAAGGTTTTCTATGATTGTTGATAATGGGCTGGTAACTAAACTAAATGTTGAAGAAGGCGGGGGTTTTGAAGTAAGCAAAGCTGAGGTTATATTAGATCAGTTAAGTTAACAAAAAAATGAGTGGGTTCTTACCCACTCAAATTTGTACTTATTGCTTTCCTGGCAAGGTAGTCAGCTCTCTCATTTCCTTTATTACCTGAATGACCTTTTACCCAAGACCAATTGATTTTTTTTGCTTTACATAATTTATCAAGTTTTTTCCATAGGTCTTCATTTTTCACAGGCTTTTTTGCTGAAGTAAGCCATTTATTTTTCTTCCAATTTTTTATCCATTTTGTTATGCCATCCATCACATACACTGAATCAGTATAGATCTCTATATCTTCATTAATTTCAATATATTCTAATGATGAAATTACAGCGATTAGTTCCATTCTATTATTAGTTGTATTTGCTTCATAGCCAGAAATTTCTTTAACAGAATCATTGTAAATCAATTGGGCTCCCCAGCCACCTGGACCAGGATTTCCTGAACATGCTCCATCAGTATATATTTTAACTTTTGTCATTTATGTATTCTTCAAAGGAAGAGATATTTCTGATATATTTCAACTTATCTAGAAATTCTATTGGGTTTTTTGGCTTTACTAAAGCTCCATCTACCAAGTGAATAGAATCATATGTTCTAGTAAGTAAAAATCTTAAAGCTGCACCCCTCACAAGAATAGGAAACTTCTGTTTTTCTATTTTATCTAGTGATCTAAATTGTTGATAACCATTCAACAATGCAGCTGATTTATGTATCTCTAAATTATTGGTATCATTAAAACACCATGCATTAATTGCAATTGCAATATCATACGCTAAAAAATCATTACATGCGAAATAGAAGTCAATTACACCACTAATATCATTATCCTCAAAAAAAACATTATCTGGAAATAAGTCAGCATGTATAATACCCGAGGGTAAATTTTCTGGCCAATTATTTGAAATATATTTAAATTCTTCAGTAATTATACTAAATAAATCCCTATCGATTGAGTTTATTCTGTTATCAAGTTTTAAAAATAATTCTTTCCAGCCTTCTGCGGATAATTTATTTTTTCTTTTCATTGAGAAACTTGAAGATTTTTTATGAATTATACTGAGATACGAGCCGGCTTGGTAGCAGTGGTGTATTGATGGATTTTTCACTGAACTTCCATTTAAAAAACTAAATAAAGCTGCTGGCTTATCTTGAATTGAATTTAATAATTTTCCTTTAATGTTAAATATAGGTTTAGGGCATGGAAATTGATTTGAATTTAAGTGGCCCATTAAATTTAAAAAAAATGGCAGGTCTGTCTTTGCTACTCTCTTTTCGTAAATTGTGAGAATATATTTGTCACTTTTTGTTTCAATAAAGAAATTACTATTTTCAACACCCTCAGCAATTCCTTGCCAACTTATTAATTCATCTAAATCATATAATTTTAAAAAATTGATTAATTCATCAGTTTTTATTTTAGTATATACTGCCATTTTGGCTTCCATTCATTAAAAATTGGGGCAGTTTGACCTTATATTTTGAAGAATAGTAGAGGAATTAAATCTACCTTAAAAATTTTTAAGATATAAATATTAACACTTTTAATAAAATTTTCAAATCAAATCTACTTGTAAATTTAGAAGAAAAAAAGATCAATATAAAATTTATCTTGATAATAAATAAATTATTATAAAAAAATTATAGATTATTCTATATTTATATAATAGATTTGTATGATAAGTTTTTTTTAATTTTGCGGTTAAGTCTTATGAGATATAAATATGTCTATAATAAATTATTTTTGTTATGCATATTCCCGTTTTTTTTGATAGTTAATGGATGTTCAAAACAAGCTGTGCTTCCCTGTCCTAAAGCTCTTATTCTGTCAGAAGCGTCATCTATTACAACATTTTTGACTCCTGAAGGGACAGATATAGCTGATATAGAAACTGAAACAATAATTGATAGAATAGCAAGAAGTTGTGTTTATAAAGATTCAAATGTTTCTGTTACAACTACTATAAAGTTTGAGTCTACAAAAGGGCAGAATTATAGAAAAAATAATAAAAATCTGAAGTTTTTTGTGGCTGTTATTGATAAAGAAGAGAGAGTGGTTGGAAGAGAGGTTTTTGATTTAGAAATAGAGTTTGCAAAAAACTCAAGAAAAAGTCAGTTTATAGATAATTTAGAACAAATAATTCCTATTAGGTCCGGCTATAGAGGCATTGATTACACTATTCTTATCGGTTTCCAATTAGAGCCTTTAGAATTAAATTATAATAAACAACAGAGGAAATCTGGAAAAATAAAAAGGTTACGGTAGTAAAAAAACTTGCTGATTTTTTAATTAAAAGCTAAAATACATTAAATCAGGTGAATTTTGCGGGAGAGATCAAGAAATTTGGCGCCGAAGGAGCAAACGCCCCGAAAACTCTCAGGCATATAGGACCGCAAAAGGATGAAACTCTGGAAAGTTGATTAACAAATTTTGTTAATCCCACCGAAGGTGCAAGGCAATTGATTGCTAAATCTCTTCAGGTTCCACGACAGAGGGGGAAGATGCGAATTTTCGCAGTACTTAGTCGTGTGAGTTGAAATGAAAACAGAGGAAAACCTTTCGAGCTTAAAAACAAAATTATTTGATCTTCACGCCGTTTATGGTGCGAGATTCATTGAATTTGCTGGTTACCTGGTTCCTCTTGCTTATAGTAGCGGAACAATAAAAGAAACAATTAGCTGTAGAGATAGCGCTTCAATATTTGATGTGTCTCATATGGGGCAGATAGGTCTTATGGGAGAGAGTGCAGCCCTTGAGCTAGATAAACTTGTTCCTACAGATATAAGCTCTTTAGGTATTAATAAATCTTCCTATACTGTTTTCTTGAACAATGATGCTGGTATAGTTGATGACTTAATTGTTACAAAAAAAAATAAATCTTTATTTTTAGTTGTTAATGCTTCGCAGAAAACTAAAATTTTACATATGCTAAAAGATCAATTGTCCTCAAAAATTTCAATTAAAAATTTTGAAGATAATTCATTAGTTTCTTTACAAGGCCCAAGATCATCTGAAGTTTTGAAAAGTTTATTTTCAAATATAAACGAATTAAAATTCATGAATGGATTTGAATCCCACTTTGATGAAAGTCCTGTTTATGTCTCTAGAACTGGTTACACAGGTGAAGATGGTTTTGAAGTAAGTATTCCAAATAAGAGCGTTGAGAAATTTTTTGACTATTTAATTGATAACTCTTTAACTAATTTAGCAGGTTTTGGAGCGAGGGATGTGTTAAGGATAGAGGCTGGCCTCTGCTTGTACGGCCAAGATATAAACAACTCTATATCTCCGGTTGAAGCTGGTCTTAGCTGGTTAATTAACAAAAAAAAATTACAAGATTTATCTTTTATTGGATCAGAAAAACTAAAATCTCAATATGAATTGAGTCCTAAGATGCATAGGATAGGCATTGAATTAGATAGTAAAGTAATAGCTAGAAATGGGGCAAAAATTTATAATGTAAGTGATGAAAAAATCGGTTTTATTACAAGTGGGTGTTTTTCCCCTAACATTTCTAAATCTATATGTATGGGTTATGTTTCTAAGTTAGGTCTTTCTGATAATAAGAACGTCTTTGTTGAAGTTAGAGGAAAAAGTTATGAGGGTAAATTGGTAAAAATGCCTTTTATTTCTCATAAATATAATAAATGAAGAAATTTAATTTTGGGAGGCATTATGAAAGGTACTAAATATACTAAAGAACATGAATGGATAAGATTTGATGATGACTATGCTTTTGTAGGTATAACTGAATTTGCCCAAAAACAGTTAGGTGATGTAGTTTTTGTTCAGTTACCAGAAGTTGGCTCAGAGTTTAAAGTGGGAGATGAGGCCGCTGTTATTGAATCAGTTAAAGCTGCTAGTGAAGTTTATGCTCCGGTCTCTGGAAAAATTTTAGATACAAATTCAGAACTAATCGAAAAGCCAGAGATAATTAACAGTGACTCAGAAAATGAGGGGTGGATTTGGAAAATGTCTATTGAAAATTTTAAGCAGACGGATGATTTGATGGACAAAAGTAAATATCTTGATTTTATAAGTGAAGAATAGTCATGCGTTATTTGCCTCATACAAATACAATTAGAGATGAAATGCTTAAAAGTATTGGTGTTAATAATATAAATGATCTATTTGAGGATATTCCAAAAGATTATTTGTTGCAAAGTAAGCTTAATTTACCTTCTCACAAAAGTGAAATAGAAGTTGAAAAGATTTTAAAAAATCTTGCAAATAAAAATGTAAGTGTTTCGAATGCTCTAAATTTTATTGGTGCAGGAGCCTATTTTCATCATGTTCCTGCTGCTGTTGATCATTTAATTCAAAGAAGTGAATTTTTAACTTCATATACGCCCTATCAACCAGAGGTTAGCCAGGGAACATTGCAATATTTATTTGAGTTTCAAACACAAATAAGTCTATTAACCGAGATGGAAGTTGCTAATGCATCAATGTATGATGGTGCCTCAGCTTGCGCAGAAGCAATTCTCATGGCTAGAAGAATCAATAAAAGGAAGAAAGTAATTTATTCCGGAAATTTACACCCTCATTATATAGAAACCTCTAAAACTTATACAAAATTTAATGAAACAAATAATGTTGTTTTACCACTAAATTTAAATGGAACAGCTGATGAGGTTATTAATTATATTGATGAAGAGGCTTCTTGTATTGTCGTGCAGAATCCAGATTTCTTTGGTAATTTAAGTGACTTCTCTAAAATTTCAGAAAAATGTAAAAAGCACGGTGTATTACTTATTGTTGTAGTAACAGAAGTAGTTTCGTTAGGTATTTTAAGCTCTCCTGGATCAATGGGTGCAGATATTGTTGTTGCAGAGGGTCAGTCAATTGGAAACGCCCTCTCTTATGGTGGCCCATATCTCGGTTTATTTGCTACAAGGAAGAAATATGTAAGGCAAATGCCAGGAAGAATAGTAGGACAAACTAAAGATATAAAAGGAAATAGAGGGTTTGTCTTAACGCTTTCAACTCGAGAGCAGCATATACGAAGAGACAAAGCGACGAGCAATATATGTACAAATTCAGGATTATGTTCTCTTGCATTTACAATTCACTTGTCTCTTTTAGGGGAGAAAGGTCTAAGAAAACTTGCAAAACTCAACCATTTCAAAGCTGTGAAACTTTTCAAAAAAATTCAAAAAATTGAAGGAGTTTCAGTTATTAATAAAAATTTTTTCAATGAATTTACTATACGACTCCCAAAGTCAGCAGAGAATATTGTTGAAAGTTTAATAAAGCAAAATATTTTAGCCGGAGTTCCATTATCAAGGTTTTATCCTGACAGGTTAGATTTGAACAATTACTTGGTTGTTGCTGTAACTGAAATGGTTGATGACTATCAGATTGATGACTTTTGTAGTGCTTTGAAAGGAGAATTGAAATGAATTCTAGATCTAGAGCACATTCATTTAAATATTCTGAAAATGATCATAATTTTTCGGATTCAAAAAAAGATTCCGATATTCAAAATTTAATTTTTGAAATAGGAAGTAAAGATAAAAGTGGTGTTGATATCAGCGATTGCGATTTTAGCGAAGATTTTATAGAAGGGTTTCTTAGAAAAGAAGAAATAGGCTTACCAGGTTTATCAGAGCCAGAGGTTATAAGACATTTTGTTAACTTGTCGAAAAAAAATTACTCTATTGATGAGGGTATTTATCCTCTTGGTTCATGCACTATGAAGCATAACCCGAGGCTAAATGAAAAATTAGCAAGGTTAGACGGCTTTGCAAATATACACCCTTTGCAGCCAATAAGTTCAGTTCAAGGTATGCTTGAGATGATATTTGAACTGTCGAAGGATTTGTTAGAAATTACAGGAATGAATGCAGTGGCTATGACACCTGCTGCTGGAGCTCAAGGGGAGTTATGTGGTATTTTAGCTGTTAAGCAGGCAATAGAAAAAAAAGGTGAGAATAGAACAAAAATACTTGTTCCTGACTCAGCTCATGGAACTAATCCATCTACAGCCGCAATATGTGGTTATAATATTGAGTCAATTCCAAGTGAATCAAACGGAAGAATTAATTTTGAAGTTTTAAAAAGTAAATTAAATAGTGACACTGCTGCTTTAATGTTAACTAACCCAAATACATGCGGTCTTTTTGAAAACGATATAAAAAGAATAGCTGAAGAAGTACATCGTGTTGGTGCATATTTGTATTGTGATGGTGCAAACTTCAATGCAATAGTAGGTAAAGTTAAACCTAGCGAACTTGGAATTGATGCAATGCANTTGAANTTACATAAAACATTTTCAACCCCTCACGGAGGAGGAGGNCCTGGGTCAGGNCCAGTTGTNGTGTCTAAAAGNCTTGCTCCTTTTTTACCNGTACCATTNATTAAAAAAAATAAGNATGAAAAATTTGAAATTATAGAAGANCAANNTGAAANTTCATTTGGGAGGCTAAAAGCTTTTCATGGTCAGGTTGGAATGTTTATTCGAGCATATTCTTATATTTTAAGTCANGGTTCTGATGGNCTTACNCAGGTTGCTGAAGATGCNGTTTTAAATGCNAATTATATTTTGGCAANACTAAAAGATGAATTATCAGTAAAATATAAAGGTTATTGTATGCATGANGTNTTGTTTGATGATGAATTTTTGAAAGGCACCGGAGTTTCAACTTTAGATTATGCTAAAGCAATGATTGATCTTGGGGTTCATCCGATGACANTTTATTTTCCNTTAATAGTAAGTGGTGCAATGTTAACTGAGCCTACAGAAACTGAGTCNAAAAAAGATATTGATATTTTTTGTGAAAANTTANTANACTTAGCTAGAGAAGCAANAAAAGGTAATAAAGAGCTATTCAGTAANTCTCCATCAGAAACTCGTTTAGGAAGACTGGATGANACTTCNGCGGCAAAAGATTTAATATTAACCTACTCTNTCTAATCTGATAACCANTCNACAATTTTTTCTGCTTTNTTCGNTAAGTNCATNTTAGAAGANATAAGGTANTGTTCTGCTTNTNGTGAANATTTAAGAGCTTCATCTTTATATTTATNTAAAGGGTCTTCTTCATCATAAATTAGCATAAGAGGNTGNTTAATTTTTGGNAATTGCTCTCTTTTGGGGTATCTAAATGCTGCTCTATAGGCTAAATGATATGAATCAATTGACTTTANNACTTCTACGACAGAGTCGTGAAGTTTNTCTGCAGATTGAATTCCATTTAACCTTTGATTGCTAATTTCTTTTTTATACCATGGGAAAAAAAAGTTTTGATCCCTTATGAANTGCCAAGCCCAATTTATTTGTGTGCCCATTAAGTCTGGTTTNATTTCNGGCGTATAATTNTTTAACATATCGATTTTTTCNTTCTCTTCATACATACCTATACCATCAATAATTATNTTTCTTACATAATTAGGNTAGTTAATTGCAAAATCNATNGCAATTGACCCNCCGGTATGTGTTCCATAAATATCTACTTTNCTNATACTTAATTCATCAAATTGTTTTTTTAATGTGTTAGCATAATATGTAATTTCAGGACTATCTTCTGAAGGNTTGCATGAGTCACCATTTCCTAGAGTATCAGGCGCATAAAGTGGGATCGCATTATTTTTTTTTCCTATTTCTGTCATTAAGCTAGTCAAGCTGATTGAAGAGGTTGGAGAAGCATGCACAAGAACAAGAGGTATTTTTTTGCCAGTTATTTCACCTGAGTATCTATAGTGGACTTGGCCTTCATCTATATTTACAAAATTTCTTAAAATNCTATTCATAATNAATAAGATTATATAANAATATATATATATGCAATAAAGCTATTGGTTATATAAGGTTNTTTTTANTGNTATTTAGCTGTTTGNTTCAACATAAGGTTAAATTATTTTTNTAAATAAAGAATTANAATTTAATAAAATCTTTATCAATNTTGCTTGAAGCCTCATCGACTAACTTCTTGCCATGNTTATCATTGAAGTTTTCTTTGATTAGANTTTTAGAAGCNTCAATNGATATATCTACTATAGATTCCTTAATNTCTTGGATTACTCTTTCTTTGGCTTGAATAATTTTTTCTTCTGCATTCTTTTTTCTTCTACTTAGTAAATNTTTATGATTTTTCAGAGAAATTTGAATATTGTTTTCAGTTTCTGTTTTTGCTTTTTCAATAATTGTAGCGATCTCTTTTTCTGAGTTTTGTTTTTTTCTTTGGTAGTCTGCTAAAAGAGATTGAGCTTGCTCTCTCAGGTTTCTTGCTTCATCAAGCTCTTGTTTAATCANTTCAGCTCTATTNTCTAGAGCGCTNACTATTCTTGACCAGCTAAANCNTAATAAAATGATTANAAAAAGTATAAAAGCTATNGCTACCCAAGTTTCTGCATCTTTAAATATATCCATGNATTTGCCTACTTACNAAGTCGCTCATCAATTATTAAATTAATATTTTTTTTATCAATATTTGAATTTAAAATTGTTTTAGTTAATTTTTGAACTAACTCTGAGGTAATTTCTTTAATTTCTNAGTTTGTTTTATTCCTAATATCATTTATTGNGGCTTCAGCTTCTTCATTTAATTTTTCAAGTTCAGAGTCAAANTNANTGTTCANATTGCTAATATCAGTAGATATCTTTCTTTTTCCTTCTTCTAAAATTTCATCAGCAGATAAATGTGCTTCATCTATCTCTCTGTCATAGCTTTCTATTACAGATTGGGATTCTTTTCTTAGCTTCTCTGCTTCTTCAAGGTCAGATGCAATTCTATCCTGTCTTTGTTCAAGCACATCAGCAATCTTTGGGAGGATTACTCGAGACATGATCAAGTAAAGCACTCCAAAGGTCAAAAATAACCACACAATCTGTGTTACAAAAGTGCCGTAGTCTAATTGGGGCATATGATTACTTTATAAATATTTAAAAAATTACTAGCCAAATAGAATAAGGAAAGCAATAACTAAAGCAAATAATGCAATAGCTTCTGTTAATGCAAANCCTAATAATACGTTACCAAACATTTTTGGGGCGGCAGAGGGGTTTCTTATGCCTGCTGAAACGTAGTTTCCAAAAATAATACCAATTCCTATACCTACACCTGCTAGACCNATTGTAGCCAGTCCTGCTCCGATTTGTTTTGCTGCTTCAAGTTCCATATTTGTACTCCTTTAATTAATAATACATTTAAATCAAAAATATCAATGATGCAAATGTAAAGCATCATTTAAATATAAGCATGTTAGCACTGCAAAAACATATGCTTGTAAACANGCAACNATTAGTTCAAGTCCNTATAGTGCGACTGTAACNACCAAAGGNCCAATACCAAGNAAACCTAAAGCNACCACGAAACCACCAAAAACTTTTANNAGTGTATGNCCGGCCATCATATTTGCAAATAGTCTAACGCTAAGCGTAATTGGCCTTACCAAATAAGAGATTAATTCAATTATTATCAAAAGGGGCGCCAATGCTATAGGTATACCCTTGGGCACAAATAAAGTGAAGAATTTTACTCTATGCTTAATTAATCCAATAATGGTGACACCTATGAAAACAACCATTGCTAATGCAAAAGTAACAATTATGTGGCTAGTTACTGTGAAACTGTATGGGATTAAACCTAAAACATTTGAAAACAAGATAAAAATAAATAGAGTGAATATAAATGGAAAATATGGCTTTCCATCTTGGCTTGCATTATCCCTAACCATATTTGCTATAAATTCATACATAAGCTCTGAAACAGACTGAAGCCGATTTGGCACAAGCGAACTTCTCCTTATTCCGAGAGCTAAAATTAATGTAGAAACTAGAACTACTAATAACATCCAGAAAGAAGAATTTGTAAACGACACATCCACATTCCCAAAGTGCATAGGAGCAATTGAATGAATTTCAAATTGTTTTAATGGGCTTCCAGCTGCGTTAGCTTTATTTATAAAAATACTTAACAAATTCAATTTATTCCTCTTAAGGTTTAATTATTATATATCTTCTTTTTCTACAACTTTAATTATTCTAAAAACTGATCTAAACCCAGCGGCAATACCCAGTAATAAGAAAACCAAAAAAATCCAGGGTTTGGTTCCAAAAAACCCATCTAAATACCACCCAATGAAACCACATACACCTAAAGATGCTATCATTTCAAGGGCAACTCTCATGCCAAGGCCAATTAGTTTTGAGTTTGGTTGTTTTTCGACAGTTTCACTGTTTTCTTTTTTGTTTTTAGCTGAGCTTATTCTCTCTCCTAGTGCATTTAAACGAGTATCATTTTGTTTTTTCAAATCTACATAACCTATTCAAATTTGGGGATTAATATGATGGCCTATGTGAAAATTATAAAAAAACATGTAAACGAAGACTAATATTACTAATTTATTAAGTCAAGTTGCTAAATGGAATGTAACTTATTGATAACAATGGGTTTTATATTTATACTGCTTCTTTCATATCCGAAGCTCTCTCAAGGTCAACCGATACTAGTTGGGAAATCCCTTTTTCCTCCATAGTTACCCCATAAAGTCTGTTCATTCTGGACATAGTAATTGTATTGTGGGTAATTATCAGGAATCTAGTTTTTAAACTATCAGTTATTTTTTCAATTAAATCGCAGAATCTGTTTACATTAGAGTCATCTAATGGGGCATCAACTTCGTCTAGTACACATATTGGTGCTGGGTTAGTTTTAAAAACAGCAAAAAGTAAGGCGATTGCTGCGAGGGCTTGCTCTCCACCTGAAAGTAATGACATTGATTGAAGTTTTTTTCCTGGTGGGCTAACCATTATTTCAAGACCTGCTTCAAGTGGATCCTCCGAATCAACAAGTTTAAGGTGTGCTTTACCTCCATTAAAAAGAGTTAAAAAATAATCTTTGAAATGGGTATTAACCGATTCAAATGAGCTTATCATTCTTTCTCTACCTTCTCGATTAAGGTCCGTAATACCTTTTCGAAGCCTTGAAATAGCTCCTAAAAGGTCTTCTTTCTCAGAACTTAGAGTTGTTAGTTGTTCTAATGTTTCCTCAGTTTCAATATCTGCACGTAAGTTTACAGGGCCCATTCTTTCACGCTCGTTTCTTAAGCGAATAATTTTTGTCTCTATTTCTTCAGCCAATGGCATGACTTTTTTGTTGTCATATTCAGATTTACTAAAAGCTTCTTGCGGCTCACACTCAAGTTTTTCACGAATTGATTGAACAATAGATTGAAGGTTCTGTGTTGCTAATTCAACGGTTGATTGTTCTTTAACTCGTTCTTCTCTAGACTCTGAGAGTTTTGATTGAGCATCCTTTGACTCCTTTTCAGCTTGGATTAGTTCTTTTTCAGTCTGAATTAAGTTGTCACTTGACTCACGTTTTTCACCTTCAGCATGTTCAATTTTTGTAAATAATTCGTTTCGTACAATAGAAATTGTTTCAGGAGTTCTTTCTAGCTCCTCTATTTCATTTATAACTTCATAGCTTTTTTCTTTTAATTGAGAGAGATGACTCTCAGTTTCATAAACTTTCTTCACAATAATTTTGCATTCATTTTCTATTTGTACAAGTCTAATCTCTCTAGATTTATAATCATAATCCATTTGAATTTGTTCATTTTCAATATTACGTATAGATTCATTTATACTTTTAAGCATTTCTTGCGCTGTGCTCATTTTTACACTTGATGTTAATTTATTTTTACCCTCAATAATCATCTCATCATTGAGATTATTTTTATCTACTTTCTCATTAATTATCTTTTCTAAATTATCTAAGCCAGCTTTTCCTTCTAAAAAATCAGACTGATATAAGCTAATAATTTCTCTATTTTTTTCTATCTCATCAATTATTACGCCAACATTATTCTGGGCTTTCTCTTCTTCGTTATGAGCTATAAGTGTTTGGCTTTCAGCTTCAGAGAATAACCTATTTTTTTCTTCAAGTTCTTCTTTTGCGTTAGATAATTTATGTTTAAGTTGTTTAAGCTTATTTAATTGATTTAGTCTGTCTGCAGATGAAATGTTTGACTTATTTGATGAAACAAAACCATCCCATCTCCAAACAAAACCATCTTTATTAACTATTCTTTGCCCTTGTTTCAATTTATCGATAGTTTTATTTCCAATCATCCCTTCAACGATTCCAATTTGAGATAAACGTCTATCAAGAACATCTGGTCCTTTTACATAATTTTTTATTGGCTCAACATCATCTGGTAAAGGGGTGTAGTTATCGAATGGTGGTAAATTTAACCAATATGCTTTAGCACCTTCATCCGTAGCAGCATTTAGATCGTCACCAATTGCAGCTCCAAGCGCTTTTTCGTAACCTGGTGTAACTGAGATTGAGTCAATTAATTTAGGCCACAAATCATCTTCACCTATATCTAGAAATTCAGAAAGAGTCTTTATTTCAGCATTTAATGCTGTAACCTTAGACTCAGCATTAGCTAGGTTATCTCTAGCAATTTGCCTGTTAGTAAATGCTTTACTTCTGTTTTCGCTAGCATTTAATGCTTCTTTTCTTGCAGATGAAACTCTTTGAGATAGCTTTTCATTAATTACTGAAGTGATTTCTTGAGAAGCTAATTGTAGTTGTTTTTCAGCATCTTCTTTTTTGATATTTAGCTCAGAAATATTTTTTTGAACTTCTAGTTTTTTCTCATTTTCAATGAGTTTTAAATTTGCTATTTCATTTTTTTCTTTTTCCAACTGGTCTTTTGATTTTTGCAACTCATGTATATTTTTTTCTTCTCTTGAAAGGTCTTCTTTGATTTCTAATAATCTTTTTTTATTCCTTTCAAGATCAATCTTATTTCTTTCTTCTCTATCTAATAATTTATCTCTTTCAACGTAAAACCTTTGGACTTTAGCTGACGTCTCAGCAGCTATATCCCTTAAATTGGATATTGAGTTTGCTAATGTTTCATAGGTTGTTAATCTTTTTGCTGCTTCAGATGTAAGTGATGAAACTTTACTATTCGACGAAGAAAACGCTGATTCAGAATCTTTCAGTTTTTCAGCGGCTTCAATCCATTTAAGGTGAAGTATTAGTGCTTCGGCTTTTCTAATGTGGCCTGAAATATTTTTGTACCTATTTGCTTGTCTAGATTGTCTCTTTAAGCTCTTTACTTGAGTTTCAAGAGTTTCTAAAACATCTTCTACTCTTGCCAAGTTAGTTTCAGCTGCTTTCAGTCTAAGTTCTGCTTCGTGGCGTCTAGAGTGTAAACCCTTTATACCAGCTGCCTCTTCAAGAATTGATCTTCTTTCTTGAGGCTTAGAGTTAATGATTGATCCAATTTTCCCTTGCCCCACTAGAGCTGTTGATTGTGACCCGATGTTTTCATCTGCAAATAAGAGCTGAAGATCTCTTGCTCTTACGTCTTTTCCATTTATTAGGTACCTAGAACCTAGTTCTCGCTCAATTCTTCTGGAGACGACTACTTCATCTGAATTATTATAATTAGAAACTTTATCTTGCTCATTATTGTTTAAAAATAATTGCACTTCAGCAAGATTTCTTGATGGCCTCTTATCTGTGCCACTAAAAATAACATCGTCCATTTCCGAGCCTCTTATTCTTTTTGCAGAGGCTTCGCCCATTACCCACTTTAATGCTTCCACTATATTTGATTTTCCACAGCCATTAGGACCAACAATTCCGGTAGTTCCCTTTGAAATTTTTAATTCTGTTGGGTCCACAAATGATTTAAAGCCAGTTAGTCTAATTCTTGAAAAGTCCATATTTGAGTTACTCTAATCAATTTTTATTATTAATTAATTTATCAGCTACTTTTTTAAATGCTTGCTCATCAAGTCCACCGGAATATTTTTTACCATTGATAATTAATGTAGGAGTACTATTTATTTTATACTTATCTTCTCCAATTTTTCTAGATAAAAGCACTTTGTCAGATATTACTTTGTCTTCTAGACAGGACTTAAAATCTTCTTTATTTAAACCAGCAATAGCTGAAATTTTTTGGAGACTCTCAATTGGGTCTTTTGCTGATATCCATGCCTTTTGCTGTTCAAAAAGGTATTTTATGAAGCCAAAATATTTTTCTGAATTTTCTCTAGAGATACAGTGGCTAATAATAGAGGCTCTGTATGCAACTCCATCAAGAGGAAAATCTCTAATCTCGAATTTGACTTTGGAAGTTTTAATATAATTTTCATTGATGAAAGGAAAGGTTTCATTATGGAATTTAGCACAGTGAGAACATGTAAGTGACATATACTCTATTACTTCAATGGGAGCATCTTTCGAGCCCAAAACTACACCTTTATTCCCTTCATCTGAATAAGATTGTATGGAAAAGAGTAATGTTACTATAAATACGATGCCAATTAGTAATTTTTGTGTCATTTAATTTCTCCTATACAATATATTGATTATACGAATGGTTTTTCAATGATACAAGTCCCAGAATACTTGATGATATGATGATATTAAAAAAAATAGAGTTTATTTTGTTTTTTTAATCGATCACTTATCAATTTTTCTTGATAAGGCCGTTTCCCCTAATTTTATGAGTGCAGATGAAAGGTCTCTGGATTTTAGATTTTTAGTTTTGTTGTTAAGACTAGATGCATTCTTATATGGTTTATGTAATTTTTCAATAGACTTGTTTTGAAATTTATTGGGAATCGGAGATTGTAGAAGAGTAATATTTTCAATAGCATTGTAACCTAAAAAACCGTTAATTTTTTCGATTAATTTATCTTGAATATGCTGTAATTCAAGCGCAAAGCTGGGGTCCGTTTTTAAAATTAAATTCCCTCCAGAATGATAATTATAATGATTATAAGTAATTTTATGAGGAATGGTTTTATCCCATATAGTTTCCCCTGCAATTATTCTCCACTTGATGGCAATTTCTTTGAATGGTTTTCCCCGTTTTTCGAAGAGTCTGTTGGATGCAAAATCTATTAAATGTCCTATTTTTTTTATTTTTTTCATTAAATTGTTATCCTTACTAGAAATTGCACAAATTACTTTAATCTTGACATGATCATTTGTTAAGCATAATAGGCAAAAGATAAAAAAAATCTGGTAGGTAAATGTGAATAATAGTTTAGAAGATTTTGATTCAAAGAAAGTAGCGAAAATTTTGCTAAAATGGTTTGACAAAAAAGGCAGGAACCTACCATGGCGGAAAGTTTTGAAATCAAAGAAAAATCCATATTATGTTTGGATTAGCGAAATAATGCTTCAGCAGACAACTGTAAATGCAGTAATCCCAAGATTTAAATCTTTTATAAGAAGGTGGCCAAATATAAAAAAATTATCTCTTGCCTCAATAGATGAGATTTTACATGAATGGCAGGGTTTAGGTTATTATACAAGAGCCCATAATATTCATAGAACTGCTAAAATTATAAATAATGACTTTGGCGGCAAGCTACCAAAAGACAGCTCTTCTCTAAAAAAATTACCCGGTATTGGAGATTATACAGCAGGGGCAGTCGCATCAATTGCTTTTTTGGAACCTATTTTGCCTATTGACGTTAATATTCAGAGAGTATTGGCAAGAATAAAAGGGATATATTTGAATGACAAAAAATTCAAATCAATGATTAGAGATTTTGCTAGCTCATTTGTTGAAATAAATAGACCAGGAGACCTTACTGAAGCTTTTATGGATTTAGGGGCAACGCTATGTAAATTGAATAACCCCAAGTGTAGTTATTGTCCAATTTCTAAATACTGTATTTCTTTTAATAAAAAAATCACAAATAAAATCCCTGGTAAATCAATGTCAAAAGCAAGGAGTAGAAAGTATGGCGTTGCTTTCTTCGCTATAAATCAGAGAGGTGAGGTTTTATTAAGAAAGAGAAAGAATCAAAATATTTTCAATGGAATGATGGAGCTTCCAATGACACCATTATCAGAAAAAGTTTGGACTCCTGATTCATTGACTAAGTATTACCCAATAAAAGGTAATTGGAATGATACGAAACTCTCTTATAAAGGTCCTTTAAGTGGTTTTGAGCTAAAGTTAAGTATTCAATTTACTAGGGTTATAACTAGAGAGAAAAAGCACTGGTTTTCTTTAAGTGAAATGGACAACTATGCTTTGCCATCGGTATTTAAAAAAATTATAGATCTAGTCGAGAAAAATTTTTTGAAAAATTAAGTAATTAATTCATCTCACTTCTTAACTTTTCTCTAAAATAGTCAATAGATACAATTTTTCGATTATTGTAGTAGTGCCAAAACTTCCATCCATTGCACGATGGAGTGCCAAGCACTGATGCACCAACTTTATGTATTGAACCTGATATTTGTGTTCTGAGTGATAGTGTGGTTAAGCTTCCATCTGCTCTGATTTTTGCAAAATATTTTTTCTTAACATCAAAAATTATTGTTCCAGGTTTTAAATAACCTCTCTCTATAATTTGTCCAAACGGTATTCTTTTATTTGTTTTTTTTGATTTTGTGATTTCCAGTGTTTCATTATCGTAAGAAGAAATACCTTTCAATCTTTGTTTGCTTATTAACACATAATTAATATCTTTTTCGATACCAATATATTGTCTATTTAATTTTTTTGCGACTGCAGCAGTTGTTCCTGACCCAGAAAATGGATCTAAAATTATATCCAATACATTAGTAGAAGATAAAATAACCCTTGATAGCAATGCTTCTGGTTTTTGTGTGGAATGAGCTTTTTTACCATTTACTTTTATTCTTTCATGCCCTCTGCAAACTGGTAATATCCAATCAGATCTCATTTGCAAGTCTTCATTTAGAGCTTTCATCGCGTTGTAGTTAAAGTTATAATTATTATTTTTCTTATTTTTTGAAGACCAGATTAGTGTTTCATGAGCATTTGTAAATCTTCTGCCTCTAAAATTTGGCATTGGGTTTGATTTAATCCAAATAATATCATTAAGAAGCCAAAAACCAAGATTTTGTAAAATAGAACCTATTCTAAAAATATTGTGGTATGATCCAATTACCCAAATCGTTCCATTATCTTTTAAAATTCTTTTTGCTTGGGTTAGCCATTTAATAGTAAATTTATCGTAATCTTCAAACGATTCAAACTTATCCCACTCTTCACTTACACCATTTACCAAGCTATTGTTTGGTCTTCTTAGCTCCTTGTTTATTTGTAAATAATAAGGGGGGTCTGCAAATATTAAGTCAATAGATGCATCAGGAATGGTTTCCATAATACTTATGCAATCACCAGGTATTATTCTGTTTAAAAAATTATTAATATTTGAGACAGTCATAAATATATCTAAATCCTTATCTATATCCTTGTGCAGGTTTATGATTTCGTCAAGACACAAGATATTGTTAGGGTGATTGAAAATTTAAAGTTATTTTGATTTGAGTGGCTTAAATGTAAGACGATGGTGGGGTGAGGGTCCCAAAATTGTCAGTCCAAGCCTATGTTTCTTTGATGAATATCCTTGATTATTAATCCAATCATAATTCGGATATATAGAATGTAAAAATTTGATGTATCGATCTCGACTAACTTTTGCAATAATTGAAGCTGCAGCTATTGATTTAGATTTTTTATCCCCCTTTATTATTGTAATAGTTTTACAAGGTAGCCTCGGCGATTGATTCCCATCAATTAATGCGTGACTTGGGAGCGTAGATAGTTTCCAAGAAAGGTTAATATATGACCTTCGCATTGCAAGGAGTGTTGCTTGAAGAATGTTCAACCTATCAATTTCAATAACAGATGACATTGAAAGGCCATAGATGCTTGATTCAGTAATTTTTTTATAAAGAGCTTGTCTTTTTTCAGGGCTTAAAGATTTTGAGTCGTCTATGCCAGAAGGTATTTTCTTTTTGTTCAGGATAACTGATGCTGCAAAGACTGGGCCTGCCAATGGCCCTCTTCCTGCCTCGTCTATTCCTACTACTTGTCCATTAATTGTAGACTCAATAGCTAAATCAGGTTTATTCTTCATTTTAATAGATTAATATCATTAATGTTGTTTTATTTTTACAATAAATTTAAAAAATAGTATTTTAATTGGCCTCATGGATAAATTGAATATAGTTATTCCTACCTTAAATTCAGAAAAAACACTAGCAAGTACCATAAATTCACTGAGGGATAAAGGGAAAGTTTTTGTAGTTGATGGTGGTTCATCTGATAAAACTATAAATATTGCTATAATGTTGAAAACTAATCTTACTATCACTTTTGCCAATAGGGGTCATCAATTATCAACAGGAGCAAAATTGATTTCTGAAGGTTGGATTTTATTTATTCACTCTGACACAGTTTTGGCAGGCGACTGGTATACAAAAACTGTAAATTTTATAAACACTTCGGGGTCTGCAAAAAAAGTTGGATACTATACGCTTAAGTTCGATGATAATAATTTTTTTGCTAGATTAATAGAAGCTGGTGTAAAATTACGATGTAAATTTTTTTCTCTACCTTATGGCGACCAAGGCCTTTTGATTCATAGTTCACTCTATAGGAGCATTGGAGGTTTTAGTTCGATTCCATTAATGGAGGATGTTGAGCTCATATCTCGTATTAGAAAAAAGAATTTATATAATATTAACTCTCAGGCCATAACCTCTTCTTATAAGTATAAGAAAGAGGGTTATTTTATAAGATCTATTAAAAATATTTTTTGTTTTTTTATGTTTAAAATTGGCTTGCCAATTAAAATAATCAAGTATATTTATGAAGTTTAAAAACCATTTAATAATTTTTTCAAAAAATCCTCGTTATGCAAGTGTAAAAAAAAGACTTGCAAATAAAATTGGTGATTTAGAGGCATTACGGTTTTATCAGAATGTTCTTCAAAAAAACATAAGAATATTAGGAGGAGATAAGAGGTGGTCTTGTTCGCTGGCTTTATCAAATAATAAAAGTAAAGTTAAAAGGGAAATAACTGATAGTTGTAAGGTTATTTATCAAGGCTATGGTTGTTTAGGAGAAAGAATGGATAATTGCTTACACAAAGTTTTAGGTGAAAGTGTTGTTTTGATAGGTGGCGATATTCCTAATATAAGAAGTTCAACTATATCAATTGCTTTTAAAAAACTTAGATTTTATGACTTTGTTTTTGGCCCATCATTTGACGGTGGTTTTTGGCTTATTGGGGTTAAAGGTATTTGTAATTATAGAAAAAAGAATACTAAAGATATTTTCAATTCTGTTAGGTGGTCTTCTGAGTATGCGCTGTCTGATGTTAAGAAAAATATTACAAATAAAAAAATTTACTTGCTCGATTTTAAAAATGATGTTGATACTTATGAAGATTTAAATAAAAATAAATTAATTCTTAGTAGATATAATTAAATTAACCTGGGGATTAGCTCTATAAAATTACATGGTTTATGCCGGTTATCTAGTTGAAATTTTAATATTTCGTCCCAAGCATCTTTACAAGCATTTGGAGATCCAGGGATTGAAAAAATATAGGTATTACCAGCAATACATGCCATAGCTCTAGATTGAAGAGTTGATGTACCAATTTTATTATAACTTATTTGTCTAAATAGCTCTCCAAAGCCTTCAATTATTTTATCAGATAATTTATTTATGGCTTCTGGAGTTACATCTCTTTTCGTGATTCCAGTGCCCCCTGTAGTAATAATTATATTTACTTCTTTATCGTCTATCCATTCTTTTAACTTGTTTATGATTTGATCAACTTCATCAACTACAATTGCACGTTTATACAAAATATGACCTGATTCAATTAATCTATTTACAAGTAAATCTCCAGATTCGTCATTTTTTTCTTTTCTTGAATCTGAGATAGTTAAAATACATATTTTGCATGAAATAAACTTTATACTTTTATCTATCGTCAATTTTCTGATTCCTTACCGGGGTATTTATTTAAATTCGTAATTTTATTTAGTTTATTGTCTTGGCTTATATACATAGGCCACTTCCCCTCCACAGTATGAAATAAAGAATGGTTTTCTTGTTGAAATCGCATTCTATAAATCCATAGGTTTGTTAAAACTCTTTCAATAAAAATCCTTGTTTCTCTGGCAGGGATGCTTTCAATAAATAGTAGTGGGTCATTATTAAATGGTGTATTTAGTAGCCACTTGTTTAGGTTGCTTGGGCCCGCATTATATGCAGCTGCTATAAGAAATAAATTGCTATTTAATTTCTCATTTTTCATAAGTATCTTAATATATTTTTGTCCTAACTCAAGGTTTAACTTTGGTTCGTAAAGTCTATATTTTTTATTAAATCTTAAGCTTCTATCTTTGGCAACAAAGCTTGCTGTTCTTGGCATTAGTTGCATTAATCCCCTAGCCCCTGCCGAACTCTTTGCGTTTGTATTAAATCGAGATTCCTGACGAACAAATGCATATACTAAAGCTTGGTCAACTATAAACTCACCTTGCCTGCTCCAATCAGGTATGGGGTAGGCTGACGAATCAAAATAAGCGTTTTCGTAAGTTAAATTTTTAGTAGCTAGTTTAATTGTTGCATTAGGTAGATTAAGCTTGATTAGTAATTTTAATAAAGCATCAGCTTGAATATGATTTGCAGAAGGGATGATATTGAAAGCTTCCTTATCAGCGAGAAATACTTGCCCTACTTCTTCAAGTGCAATTATTCTTTTTATAGCTTTATGATTTTTAATGATGTCAAAATCTTTATCTAAAAAATCTGGTTTTTTATTAGAGATTGTTATTTTTTTACCCAAAAGAGTGCTGCAAATTATACCATAAAATGTTCTTTGGTTTTTAGCTCCTTTCTGAAGCCAGAAAATAAATTTTTGAGGGTTTTTATTTTTTAAACTCGCTCTTGCTGCCCAGAAAGCAGCTGCTGACTTATTCCAAACTGATATACTTTTGGACATTGATAAGTTTTCAAAATGATTTTGAGCTTGTTTAAATTTCCCTAGTCTCCATGCTGATAAACCTGCTATCCAATCTGCATAAGTAATATGACTTCTAGACCTATTAGCAACTGAAGAAGATAATTCAAAAGCTTTGTTATCATTGTCTCCTCTAAAATACCACTTTTCAGCGATTGCATAGAAGAGTTCATCCTTAAGTTGTGCAGGTAAGGTCTTTGTTGATATTTTGTATAGTTGTTTCTCTGATTTTGTTAAAATGTCATTTTTAATATTTGATTTGATCATAGAATAAAGTTGTCTTGTATTTTTATTTATTCTTTTTTTCATTTTATTTTGTTTATAGGTATTGTTTTTATTTTTAAATAGGTCAGATTTGATCTGATTTTTAAAGGCTGCTTTTTTAGGTGCAATAGGTTTCCTCTGACCCTTAGGGCGTCGTTTGTTGGCTAACTTAAAAATTCTAGTTGCTCCAGGTAAATCACTGTAGGAAGCTAACCAGTTTGATAATTCCTTATAGCTTGATCTATATGCAGTAGGGTGCATATATTTTTGATATAATACATAGCCCATCAAAATTTCGTTATCAATTTCGTCTATATATTTTTTTGCAATATCCCATTTACCTTTTTTTTGATAATGGAAAATTTTTTCATATTTATTTATATCTCTCGAAGATAGAATGCCAAATTTCTTATTTAAAATATTATATCTATATTCAGGTATAGGAGGTTTGTGTAGTGGAACTCTTATAGATTTAGCATAAGTATCATTTAAAAAGACTAAAGACAAACATATAGAAAAAATAATTACATTATTTTTTTTTACTAAATTGTAAATTTTCATTTTAGTCATAGTATTTATAGGGAAATTATTTTTTTCTTTATATTTAACAGATCTTCCCAGGCTTGCTTTTTTTGGCTTGGTTGTCTAAGTAAATAAGCAGGGTGGTACACTGGCATTACATCTATATTTTTAAACTTGTACCATTTTCCTCTTAATTTTGTTATTCCTGTATCATTTTCTAAAATCGTAGAAGCAGCTGTGCCTCCAACCAGAATGATAATCAAGGGCTTAACTAACTCAATATGTTTATGAATGAAAGGCTTAAAAGCTTCAATCTCATCTAAACTCGGCTTCCTGTTCCCTGGTGGCCTCCATGGAATAATATTAGTAATATATGTCTCAGAGCGAATGATATTTATTGAATCTAGCATTTTGTCTAAGAGTTTTCCTGCTGCTCCTATAAATGGTTTCCCTGAGTTGTCTTCTTCTACACCCGGAGCTTCTCCGATTAGCATTAGTTTACTTCCTACTTCTCCTTCTCCAAAAACAATATTTTTTGCAGATTTTCTAATATTACAGCCATCAAATTTAAAAATTGCTTCTTTCAGGTCTCTTAATGAGTTGCATTCGTCTATATTAGGGTAAATTATTTCAGTTTTTTTTCGGGCCTCAGTATCTGCGGTTTTATTATGCAAACTAACATTTTTCTCTATATTTGTTAGGATATTCTGGGGTTTTTCCTCTAACAGTGCATCCACCCCTGATTCTAGGTGCCATTCTAAAAAAGATATATTTTGATCTTTTCCCATAAGATTTTTATCATAGCATAGACTTTGATTGATTTTCTAGTTTGTATATTTATATAAATATACAAGGCTATTGTTACCGGTAGAATATTAAAGTGTAAGGGCAATTTTATGATAAGTGAAGATAATGATAACATTCAAAGGGAGTCAATGCATTATGATGTGGTTATTGTTGGTGGGGGTCCGTCTGGCCTTTCTGCGGCAATTAAACTAAAACTACTCAGCAAAGAAAAAGACAAAGAAATTTCTGTATGTGTAGTAGAAAAAGGTGCGGAAATAGGAGCTCATATTTTATCTGGCGCGGTTATAGACCCTAGAGCGCTATTTGAATTATTTCCTGATCTAAATATAGGTGATAGTCCCCTCAAGACCAAAGTAACTAAAGATAAATTTGTTTTTTTAACAAAAAATAAATCTTTTTCTCTGCCAAATATTCTTTTGCCTCCCCTTATGCATAATGATGGTAATTATATAATTAGCCTTGGTAATTTATGTAGATGGTTATCTAAAAAAGCAGAAGATATAGGAGTCGAGATATTTCCAGGCTTTTCTGTGTCAGATATTAAATATGATGAAACAGGAACAGCTGTTGGTGTCATTACTGGGGATATGGGAATCTCAAAAGCTAATAATAGAAAAGATAGTTTTGAGCCTGGAGTTGAACTTTTAGCGTCAAAGATAATCATTGCTGAGGGTGCCAGAGGTTCCTTGGCAAAAAAGGTAATTGAAAAATTTGAACTTGATAAATTCTGTGATAAGCCTAAATTTGGTTTAGGTTTAAAAGAGTTATGGGAGGTTGATGAAAAAAATCACTTACCTGGAAAAGTAGATCATTTCATTGGTTGGCCATTGGATGATAAAACTGGGGGTGGGGGGTTTATGTACCACCTTGAAGACAATCAAATATCAATAGGTTTTGTTGTCCATTTAAATTATAAAAATCCATATATTTCACCCTTTGATGAGTTTCAAAGATTTAAAACACATCCAAAAATTTCATCAATATTGAAAGGAGGGAAAAGAATTTCTTATGGTGCAAGAGTAATTACTGAAGGAGGGCTTCAGTCAATTCCAAAGATGGTTTTTCCTGGTGGAATAATTATTGGTTGTTCTGCTGGACAGGTAAATGTTCCTAGAATTAAAGGCACTCATAATGCAATGAAAAGTGGAATTCTAGCTGCTGAAACGATTTTTAACTGTTTAGGTGGTTCGCAAAAAGTTTTAAATCAATATGAGGATACCTGGAAAAATTCTTGGATTTATAAAGATTTATTTTTAGTAAGAAATGCAAAGCCCTTACTCGCAAAGTTTGGTACTCTTTTTGGTGGGTTCCTTGGTATAATTGATATGTGGCTTAGCACATTTGGAATAAACCTAGGAACTTTAAAGCATAATAAAGCTGATCATGAAACTTTAATGCCATCATCAAAGTTTGAACCAATAGTTTACCCAAAACCTGATGGGAAGATAACTTTTGACAAGTTATCTTCAGTTTTTATCTCAAATACGAATCATGAAGAGGATCAACCTGTGCATTTAAAATTAAAAGATCCATCAATACCAATTACTAAGAATCTTCCTAAATATAATGAGCCTTCTCAATTATACTGCCCGGCAGGTGTATATGAAGTTGTGTCTGATGAAGGTGAAGGCCCTAGATTTGTTATAAATGGTCAGAACTGTGTCCATTGTAAAACATGTGATGTCAAAGACCCTGAACAGAATATAACATGGACAGTTCCAGAAGGTGGTGGTGGTCCAAACTACCCTAATATGTGATTACAATAAAAAATGTTATTAATAGAATAGAGATTTTTTTATGATAAGAAGCATCCTAAATCATAGTCATTTTTTATTTAAAGTTTTTTTGATTTTATCATTTTTAATATTTAAAATTTCTGCTGTGTCTGCAGATCAAAATTTAGATAAAAATAATACTAAAATTATGTTTGATCCTAAATTTGGTAATTATTTAGCAGGCTCTTATGCTGCTCAAGTAGGTGATGCAGAGAATGCAGCAAAATTTTATAAACATATTGTAGACTTATACCCTGAAAATTATGAACTAAAAATTAAAACAATAAAGTTATTTTTAATTTCAGGTATGATTGTTCAAGCAGAAGAATTACTTTCCACTTTAGAAAATATTAATTTAGAAGAAGAAATTATCAAAATTTTTGAAATTACTATTGATATAAGAAATAAGGACTATTTATCTGCTTATAGTAAAGTGCAAACATTACCTAATGATGGCTTGAGTAATTTTCTTAAGCCTGTAATTAGTGTATGGCTTCATTTAGGTTTAGATAATAAGTTTAAAGTAGAAGAAGCAATAGAACAGCTTGAAAGCAATAGTAGATTTAATGCTTTTAATCAGTATCATAAGGTTTTAGTTTATGATTTGATTAATCATGAAAAAACAGAAAGCCTATACAAAAGCTTATTGGGTAATGAGGAGACTAGGTCGATAAGGTTGATTCAGTCTTATGCTCTTTATCTAAGAAGAGTAGGAAAAACAGATGAAAGTCTTTCGGTCGTTAATAATTATTTGAATGCTAACTCATATAATCCCATAATTCAGGAATCAAGATACAATTATTTTAATAAAAATTTTAGTAGAAGTGTAAACAGTGCCAATGATGGTATAGCTGAAGTTTTTTATGCAACCGCAAAAGCATTATCTGAATCAGAAGATTTTTTTATAAGTACAATTTTTTTAAGACTCGCAATAGTTTTACGGCCCCATTCGAGTATTTCATATATTTTATTGAATGAAATATTAGAGCAAAGAGGTAAATGGGCCTTGGCAATTGAGCCATTAAGTAAATTAAATACTGATACACCCTTAGGGGAATATTCCATAATAAAAATAGCAAGAAATTTAAATAGACTATCAAGGACTGATGAGGCTTTTGAGCTTTTAAATAGTTATATTTTAAGGAATCCAGAAACTATAGAAGGCTTTGAAGCGTTGGGTGACTTATATAGATCAAAGAAGATGTGGGTAAAAGCTGCTGAGAACTATACGCAAGCTATAAAGAAGAAAAAATTAATAAATAAAAATGATTGGAAGGTTTTTTATTCACTAGGTATATCTTACGAAAGAGCAAAAAAATGGAAAAAAGCTGAGCCAAATTTCAAGAAAGCTCTTGAATTGCAGCCAGATCAGCCTCTAGTTATGAACTACCTAGCTTATTCATGGGTTGAGCAGGGCAGAAATTTAGATGAAGCTCTTAGTATGATTGAAAAAGCAGTAATATTAAGGCCGCGGGATGGGTATATTGCAGATAGTCTTGGGTGGGTTCACTTTCGGCTGGGTAATTTTGAAAAAGCTGTTCAAAAACTTGAAAGAGCTATAATTCTTGAACCTGAGGACCCGGTTATAAATGAACACCTTGGTGATGCATATTGGGAAGTTGGTCGCTTTAGAGAAGCTGTTTTTCAGTGGAAGAGAGCCCTTGATTTTGGGCCTGATGCAGATCTTATTCCTAAAATAAAAGTTAGAATAAAAAAAGGCCTCAGCAAAATATAGTGCCGAAAAGTTATTTATATTTTTGCAATTAATTTAAGTGAAAAAATGAGTTATTATGGATTCACAAATAATTTTGAAAAAAAAATACAAAAAAACTGCTCCTGCTAAAATTAATTTTTTTCTCCATATTTTGTCTAAGAGAGCTGATAGTTTTCATGAGGTAGAAAGTTTAATTGGTTTTACTGAATTCGGTGACAAAGTATCTGTCGAAGAGAGTAACTTTTTGGAGCTGATTTTTGAAGGCCCAATGTCTGGCAATCTACCTCGTTTAGAAGAAAATATTGTTTTCGAGGCGGTTAACTTATTGAGAAAAGAGTATAATATTTCTTCTGGAGCTAGAATTAAAATTGAAAAAAATATTCCTATTGCTGGTGGACTGGGAGGTGGATCAAGTGATGCGGCTGCAGTGATTGATTGTCTTACAAAGCTTTGGGATTTGAGAGTACCTAAAGAGATATTAGGTCAAAAATTTTTGGCACTAGGAGTAGATTTTCCAGTTTGCCTTAAAGAGGAAACAACATTTGTAAAAGGAAAAGGTGAAGTTTGTTTTTCGGTAGCAAATAACTTTTCATACCCTATTTTATTAGTTAACCCTAGAAAACAATTAAGAACAGAAGAGGTTTTTTCTAAAGTTGACTTATCAAATTGTTATAAAAAGTCAATAAATAAAGATGAAATATATATAGATAACTTAAAGAAATACCAAAATGATTTACTGAACTCTGCAACCGTATTTGTTCCTCAAATTAAAGAGATAATCAAGTTATTATTGAGTTTAAATGGTTGTATTTTTGCTAATTTAAGTGGAAGTGGGCCTACATGTTTTGGTATCTTTGACGATATGGAAAAATTTAATGAAGCAAACAGGACTATTTCTGAAAATTTTGATTGGTGGGTAATGCCAACTTTTCTTAAAGGTAAATGATGAGGTTAGGATTATTTATTATTATTTTAATTTTGTGTAATAGTTGTTCTTCAACGCAAGGTTATTCAGATATTGAGCTTACCTGGAAAAAAGCTTTAGTTTTTTTCCCTAGTGAAAAAATGTATAAAGAAAAAACCTTACTAAGAATGGAAGAGATCAAAATAAATAAAATAAGTTATAAGAATAAAATGCCGTTATTATTATACCTCCATGGTTGCTCTGGTTTAGGTGATGGTGTTTTTCTTCAAAAGTTATCCTCGATAGGTATAGTAATAATTGCTCCAGATAGTTTTGCTCGGAGTTATCGTCCAATGCAATGTAACCCTAAAACAAAAAAAGGTGGTAAAAATTTATTTATTTATGACTTTAGGTCAGCTGAATTGACATATGCATTAGAAAAAATATCTGAAATTCCTTGGATAGATTTTAACAATTTATTTCTTTTTGGAGCAAGTGAGGGAGGTGTGACAGCTGCGCTGTTTAGAGGGAATGTTTTTAATGGAAGGGTTATTACGCAATGGACTTGTACTGGAGCTCCATTAATTGAGGGGATAGATGCTCCAAAAAATGAACCAATATTATCAATAGTTAAAGAAAGTGACCCTTGGTATGCCTCAGATAAAACTATATCTCAGGATGGAAATTGTGGTAGTTATATGTTAGACCGGCTTAATTCAAAGTCAATAATTCTTAAGAATGTATCAGGAGAGGACCCCCACAATGTTTTTACTGGTGATGAATCTCTTTTTGAGATAAAAAAATTCATACGACAAAATATACGATAACTTTCATTGAGAATTTGGGAAAAGTTAAATGAAAAAATATAAAATTTGTATAATTGGCCTAGGTTACGTAGGTTTACCATTGGCAAATTCCCTTTCAAGATCTCATGATGTGATTGGATATGACTTAAATAATAATCGTATTGAAGAGCTTTTAAATGCTTATGACAGAACAGGTGAACTTAACTCTGAAGATTTACGAGATACAAATTTAGAATTAACCTCAGATCCAGAAAATTTGAAAAGTTCAGACATATATATCATTACAGTTCCAANANCTATTAATAATGATAAAATACCTGATTTGAGTTCAGTATTTGAGGCCTCTAAAATAGTAGGTTCTAAAATTAGTAAAGGTTCAATTGTTGTTTATGAAAGTACTGTGTATCCTGGTGTAACTGAAGAAGAGTGTGGCCCTATTCTTGAGTCTGTTTCAGGGTTAGAATGTGGGAAAGATTTTTGGTTGGGTTATTCTCCTGAGAGAATAAACCCTGGAGATTCAGTTCATAGTTTGTCAGAAATAACAAAAGTAGTTTCTGGTCAGAATAAAGAAGTTACAGAAATTTTATCTGTTATTTATGGATCAGTAAATAATGGTAAAATATTTAAAGCTTCAAGTATAAAGGTAGCTGAAGCTGCAAAAGTAATTGAAAATGCTCAGAGAGATATCAATATTGCTTTTGTTAATGAAATTTCGATGATCTTTAATAAATTAGGTTTGTCAACTTTAGATATTTTAGAAACTGCAAATACTAAATGGAATTTTTTAAATTTTAAACCTGGTTTAGTTGGGGGTCATTGTATAGGTGTAGATCCTTTTTATCTTGCATATAAAGCCCAAAAAGAAGGTGTAAACCCTGAAATAATTTTAGCTGGAAGAAAAATAAATGATAATATGGGAAAATTCATTGCCCAAAAAATCCTAAATGAGTTAAAGCGTGATGATAATGTGATGATTCTCGGCTTTACATTTAAGGAAAATGTCCCTGATATTAGAAATACAAAAGTAATAGATATATATAACTATTTGTCTGATTCTGGAATTAAAGTAGATATTAATGACCCCAGAGCAGATAAGCTTGAAGTCCAGGAGGTTTATGACATTAGCTTAGTCCCTCTAGGTAAAGAAAATAAATACAAGGCTATAATTGTGGCAGTAAATCATGAGGAATATAATTCTCTGGATAGTAATTTTTTTGCTAATCATTTAGAAAAAGAAGGTCTGATTTTTGATCTAAAGGGAGTTTTTAGAGGTTATGATATTCCAAAGGGAATTAAGCTTCTTTCTCTGTAAATTGCAGCTTATTTATTTTAATAGTTAGGGATAATGCTGCACAAAGCAATATTGTAGACAGCCACCATGCTTGCCAGATTCCAAAATTTAGAATTAGAGGTGGGATTACAGATCCAAATAATGACATAAAGATTGCTTTTTCGTATTTACAATTTATTTGGTTAACTTTTTTAATTAATTCAAAAAATAGAGCTAACAAAAGGAAAATGCCTATTATGCCTAACTCTAACCATATTTGAATAACTGCATTATGAGGGTGTAGAGGGAGGGCATCTGGGGCGTAGCTCTCATCTTTCCTCATTAGTTCTATTTTGTCATTTTTACTTCCTAAATATCTGGACGAGTCAAAACCTAAGCCAAGAGGGAGGTTTGCAATTACTGCTTTAGAAGAATATTCCCAAATACCTATTCTATGCTCATGCGGTGAGTTTAAGTGAATATTGCTCTCTCTTAAATTAGAAATTGTAAGTATTTCAGAAGAAATAAATGGGGCAGAAATTATATAAGTAGATATTAGCACAAAAAAAGTATAATTAAACTTGTTTGCAAATAGCAAAGTAAGGATAGAGAAAACAAGCCCTAGCATTATTCCTATAAGTGCTGCTGTCATTGGAAGAGCCAGTACTGAGATAAAGAATATAGAATAGCATAATAACCCAATTTTTTTGTTTTTAGAAAAAATAAATATTGATATGGGGGTAGCTAAAATCGACAATACTACTGTTCCTCTAGCTATTTTCTCAAGAACTTCACTGTTGTTTATGTCAATTAAGTTTTTAATAATCATTCCATTTGATATTGACTCAAAAACAAAGATTATAGACATAATAGCTAGTGCTATAATTAATGAATATAGAAGTAGTTTTTTGTTTTTATCAATAAGATTAAAAATATTTATTGCTAAGAATAAGCCTAAATAAATTATCAAAAAAGTTTTTACACTAGTCCAGTATTCTTGTTCGGGACTCCAGATATTAGATATAAATGACCATAAAAATAAAAGTGAAATTATTAAAAATAATAATTTAGGAGTATGACTCTTTATTTGTTTGATATTGTGGGTACTGAAGATAGATAGAGATAATAATGAAAGAATTATTACAATTCCGTTGCTGGCAAGGGGGGCTATAAAACCCAAAAGTATAATGACGAGAAAGCAAAAAAGTAGTCTTATATTATATTCTTTGTAATTTTGAAGAAAATTCAAAAATACCTCCTAATTTTATGACTTTTTTATATAATTACATATTCTACAGGTATTATATTTAATATTAATGCCAAATTAGTAAATAATTTACGGTGATTGTTTTTTTTTTTTAACATTATGCCTAATGGTACTTGTTTATCAACTTGGTCCAGTGCATATAAAGCATGTATTTTTTGCTTTTAGGAAGTGATGATATTGACTGAAATTAATAATTTAGGGTCTTCCTCAAATATAAAAGTTGCTGTAATTGGTTGCGGTTATTGGGGGAAGAATCTTGTCAGAGCTTTTTCTGAGATTGGCAGCCTAGCCGCAATATCAGATTATAATGCTAACTTAGCTAATGATCTTTCAAAAAAATATACAGTTAGGCAAGAGACTTTTGATGATATTTTATTAAATAAAAATATTGATGCTGTAGCTATAGCAACGCCAGCAGCAACTCATTATGAGTTATCTAAGTCAGCTCTTCTTGCAGGAAAGGATGTTTTTGTAGAAAAGCCTGTATCACTAAATTTAGATAATGCAGATGATTTAGTTAATATTGCTAATAAAAATAGTAAAATTTTAATGGTGGGTCATTTACTTCAATATCATCCAGGATTTCTTAAACTAAAAGAAATGGTTTCTAATAATGAGTTAGGTAACCTTCAATATATTTATTCAAATAGATTAAATCTTGGCAAATTTAGAAAAGAAGAGAATATTTTGTGGAGTTTTGCTCCCCATGACGTTTCAATGATACTCAATTTATTACAGAGTATGCCAGAAAAAGTAACAGCAATTGGCAGGTCTTATCTTCAAAGTAAAATTGCTGATGTGACTACAACCCACCTACAGTTTCCCGAAGGAAAAAGTGCTCATATATATGTATCGTGGCTTCATCCATATAAAGAGCAAAAACTAGTAGTAATTGGTGACAAAGGTATGGCAGTATTTGACGATGGTAAGGGTTGGGATAAAAAACTATCATTTTATGCTCATAAAGTTCAATGGAGAGATGATTTACCTATACCTGAACCTGCGGAGAGTGAATGTGTCGGAATTGAAAAAGCTGAGCCTCTCAAATTAGAAGTAGAGCATTTTATTGAATCAGTTTCAAAAAGAAAAGCACCACGAACCGACGGTAGAGAGGGGAAAATGGTTCTAAGTGTTCTGGATGCAGCCGAGAGGTCAATGGAACTTAATGCTACGGTTGATATATGTTAAATAAAATTTCAAATAAATTTAATGATATATTTTTTGTGCACGATACGGCAATCATTGACTCTGCAGATTATATTGGGAAAGGTACAAAGATTTGGCATTACTCCCATATTTTAAACAACACAACTATCGGAAAAAATTGTGTTGTTGGTCAAAATGTAATGATAGGTCCTGATGTTAAAATAGGAAGTAATTGTAAGGTGCAAAACAATGTTAGTATATACAAGGGGGTAATTCTGGATGACGATGTATTTTGTGGTCCAAGCTGTGTATTTACTAATGTGATTAACCCCAGGGCCTTCATTGAAAAAAAGAATGAGTTTCTTACTACAAAAGTTGAGAAAGGAGTAACTATTGGTGCTAATGCTACAATAATTTGTGGTGTAAATCTAGGGGCATATTGTCTCATAGGTGCTGGCTCTGTTGTTACTAAAAACATACCGTCCTTTGCTCTTGTACTAGGAAACCCAGCGCGTCAAGTTGGGTGGGTAGGTCATTCGGGTGAAAAACTAGATAAAAACTTAATATGTCCTTCAACTGGCAGGCAATATATAGAGGTTTCCTCAGGCGTATTGTCAGAGAAAGAAAGTTAAGAGAGTAAATTATGGATATTCCATTTATTGACCTTGACGCTCAGGAAAAAGTTATAGGAAAAAAACTTGAGGGTGCAGTTGAGACTGTTCTTCAACATAAAAAATTTATAAACGGTCCAGAGGTATCGGTTTTTGAGGAGTCTCTTGCTAAATTTGCTAATGTTAATAATGCGATTACTTGTGGAAGCGGGACAGATGCATTATTGCTTCCGTTAATGGCAATTGGTGTTGGTGAAGGTGACGCAGTATTTGTTCCATCATTTACGTTTGTTGCAACCGCAGAAGTAGTTTCGCTATTAAAGGCAACTCCTTTTTTTGTAGATGTTGATATGAAAACTTTTAATATTGACCCTGAAATATTAAGAAATGCTATAATTGCCTCTAAAAAAATGGGATTAAAACCAAAAGTAATTATACCTGTAGATTTGTTTGGTCAGCCTGCTTGCTATGATCAAATCAATGAAATTGCAGAAGAATTTTCGTTAAATGTAATTTCTGATGCTGCTCAAAGTTTTGGAGCTAAACAAGGAGGTAAACCAGTGGGTGGGTTAGCTCATATAACCTCAACAAGCTTTTTCCCCTCAAAGCCGTTGGGATGCTATGGTGATGGTGGAGCCATACTTACGGATGATAAACCTTTGGCGGAAAATTTAATGTCTTTAAGAGCTCATGGTTCAGGCAAAAATAAGTATGACAATGTTAGAATTGGATTAAATAGTCGATTAGATACCATTCAAGCGGCAATTTTGATAGAAAAAATCAATATTTTAAAGAATGAAATAGAAAAAAGAAATCTAGTAGCTAAAAAATATTCTGAGGAAATTGATAAAAAAATTCAGAAACCAATTATTAATAACGGTAATTATTCTGCTTGGGCTCAATATACAATTATTTATGAAAATAGAGATCAATTATCTGAATATTTGAAAGATAAAGGAATACCAACAGTGATTTATTATCCTAAGCCTTTACATTTGCAATCTGCTTATACGGTCTTTCCTAGATATCCAAAAAATCTAAAAGTATCTGAATTTTTATCAAGTAAAGTTTTAAGCCTTCCAATGCATCCGTATCTATCATCAGCTCAGCAAAATTTTATAATAAGCTCAATTAACAAATATACTAAAGAGAAGTAACTATGAATTTAAATGGAAAAAAATGTGTTGTAATTGGTGGTGCAGGTTTAATTGGGTCTCATACCGTTGATAAGCTATTGCGGTATGATATTAAAGAATTGGTTATTTTCGATAATTTTGTGAGGGGTACTAATCAAAACCTTGAAAATGCTCTGAAAGACCCTCGAGTAAAAATATTTGAGGCAGGTGGAGACATTAGGAATACGGATATTTTGAGCTCTGCTTTAAATGGAGCGGATTGTGTTTTCCATTTCGCAGCCCTTTGGCTTTTACAATGCTATGAGTACCCAAGAGCAGCTTTCGATGTCAATATTACTGGTACCTTTAATGTGCTGGAAGCATGTAGGGATAATGGTATAAAAAAAATTGTCTTCTCATCTTCAGCTTCTGTGTATGGTGACGCAATTGAGGAACCAATGTCAGAAAGTCATCCATTTAATAATAGAACTTTCTACGGAGCAACAAAAATAGCAGGTGAAGCTATGTGTACAGCTTTTTATGAAAGATACAAAGTCCCATATGTAGGTCTCAGGTATATGAATGTTTATGGTCCTAGGCAAGATTATAGGGGTGCATATATAGCTGTTATAATGAAAATGTTAGACTCTATTGATAGGGGGGAAGCCCTAAAAGTTTTTGGTGATGGCAGTCAAGCCTATGATTTTATATCTGTTTATGATTGCGCAGAAGCAAATATATGCGCAATGGAGTCAAGTATTGAGGATAGATTTTATAATGTTGGGACTGGTCTAAGAACTTCAATAAAAGAGTTAGCTAATTTAGTTAATAAACTTTCAGGGAGTAATCGAGGAATTGAATACATGGCGGAAGGTCAAACTTTTGTAAAAAACAGAATAGCAGACATAAAAAATGCTCAAAATGATATAAACTTTGTTGCAAAAGTTTCTTTAGATCAAGGTCTTAAGGATTTAATTGAATGGAGAGACTCTCATAAATTAGAAGTAGAGCAAAGAAGAGCTGCTGCAGGAATAGATTAATGATTAAAACAAGAGAACGAATTATTCAGATATCAGAGCCTGTAACTGGTAAGGAAGAGTTAGATGCTCTTTCAGAACCTCTGGAAACAGGCTGGTTAACTCAAGGACCTAAAGTTAAAGAGTTTGAAAATAAATTTGCAAGAAAACATCAGTCTAAGTATGCGTTTGCCTCAACAAGCTGCACTACTTCGTTGCATCTTGCTCTCTCTTCAATAGGTCTAGCCCCTGGTGATGAAGTTATTGTTCCTGCCTTCACATGGGTATCTACAGCAAATGTTGTGGTTTATTGTGGGGCAAAACCGGTCTTCGTTGATGTTAAACAAGATACTTATAACCTAGACACGGAAAAGTTAAAAAGAAATATATCAAATAAAACCAAGGCTATAATTCCTGTTCATCTTTTTGGTTTATGTTCTGATATAGATGAGATCAGATCAATATTACCTCGAAACGTTTCAATCATAGAGGATGCAGCTTGTGCTGTGGGTGCAAAATATAAAAAAAAGATGGCTGGTTCATTGGGGGAATTTGGGGCATTTAGTTTTCATTCTAGAAAAATAATTACTACTGGGGAAGGTGGGATGCTTACCACAAATAATCAAACTTTAGCGAGTAAGGCAGAAATTTTGAGGAATCATGGTGCGAGTGTTTCTGAAGAAAATAGGCACAAGGGTCCTAGGCCCTATCTTTTGCCTGATTTTGAGGTTTTAGGCTTTAATTATAGGATGACTGACCTTCAAGGTGCTGTGGGTATAGCTCAGCTAAGTAAGTTAGACCACTTTTTAAATCAAAGAAAGAAGTGGGCAGCTTGGTATTTAAATGCAATCTCGGATATTCCATGGGTTAATCTTCCCTTCATTCCTGACCATTGTGAACATTCATGGCAAGCATTTGTTGTAGTAATTAATGAAGAAAAGTCCCCTCTATCAAGAAATGAAATTATGGAGAAATTATTATCTGCAGGTATAAGTACTAGGCCAGGAACACATGCAGTTTCTAACTTAGGTTTTTATAAAAAAAATTATGGGACTAAAAAATCAGATTTTCCAGTATCATCTATGTTAGAGAAATGTTCATTAGCTCTTCCTTTACATAATAAAATGGAAGAGCAAGATTTTAAATATATATCAGAAATTTTACATAGCATTTAATTTATGTGTGGTGTAACAGGTTATATAAATCTTAATGGCGTTCCAGCTTCTGAGTTTGTATTAAATAATATGATAGATTTGATAGCCCATCGTGGTCCAGATGATAGCGGATGCTTTGTTTCAGGTGCCTTGGGTTTAGGTCATGCAAGGCTATCTATAATTGATTTAAGCGAAGCTGGAAGACAGCCTATGGAGACAAAAGATAAAAGGTTTCTAATTAGTTATAATGGGGAGGTTTACAACTACAGAGAATTAAAAAAAGAACTACAGAAATTAGGTTGTGTTTTTATATCTGAGACTGACTCAGAAGTTGTCCTTTACTCATTTGCAATTTGGGGAATAGAGGCCATAAAAAAATTTAATGGTATGTTTGCTTTTGCTATATGGGATAATTTCGAAAAAAAATTATATCTTGTTAGGGATAGGTTTGGAATAAAGCCTATATATTATTATCATTCTGATTCTGCTTTAATCTTTGCTTCAGAATCAAAGTCTTTTCTGGCTCACCCAGAATATAACCCTCAAATTTGTGAAAAAGGATTATTTGAATATATTTCTTTTCAAAATTACTTTACTTCAAGGACTTTGTTCAAAGATGTTAGCCTGCTTCCTCCTGGAAACTTTCTTTGTTTTGACTTACAAAAAAAATCTATTCAAATAGATTCTTATTGGGATTTTCTTTTCAGTGAGTCGAGAAAGAATTCAAGTGCTTCTGATCTAGAGGAAGAGCTTGATTTCTTGTTCTCAAGATCAGTTAATCGCCAGTTAGTTGCTGATGTTAATGTTGGGGCTTATTTGAGTGGAGGGATAGATTCTGGAGCAATTGCTGCTGTAGCATCTCAAAAAATAAAAAAAATGAATACATTTACTGTTGGTTTTGACCTTAATAGTGCATCAGGTATTGAACTAGCTTTTGACGAGAGAGAGAATGCAATGGCTATGTCAAAGATGTTTGAAACTAGTCACAATGAACTAGTTTTAAAATCTGGTGATATGGAAAGTGCAATGAAAAAATTAATCTGGCATTTAGATGAGCCGAGAGTCGGGCAGTGTTATCCAAATTTCTATGCGTCAAAATTAGCCAGGAAACATTCTAAAGTTGTTTTAGCTGGGACTGGTGGAGATGAATTATTTGGGGGTTATCCATGGAGGTATTACCGAGGAGCTATATCGTCTAATTTTGTTGAATATGTAGAAAAATATTTTGAATTCTGGCAGCGTTTAGTTCCTCCAAAATATTTTAGCAAGATGATTGCGCCTTTAAAAGAGACCACCAAAGAAGTTGATATAAAAAAAATATTTTTGGACGTTTTTAAAGGCCAATTAAGAAAGATAGAAAGTCCAGAAGATTTTATCAATTATTCACTTTACCTTGAATGCAAGACTTTTTTACACGGACTTTTGGTTGTAGAAGATAAGCTTTCTATGGCTCATAGTCTGGAGGCTAGGGTTCCATTTTTAGATAATGACTTAGTTGATTTTGCAATGTCTCTTCCGGTAAACATGAAACTAGATAATCTAAAAAATGTGATCGAAATGAATGAGAATGAACCAGGTAAGGTTAAACAATATTTTCAGAAAACCCGAGATGGGAAGCTAGTGCTTCGAAAAGTAATGGAAAAATATGTTCCTAAGGAAATTTCTAATAGACAAAAGCAAGGTTTTTCAGGCCCAGATGCAAGTTGGTTTAGGGGTGATAGTATGGACTATGTTAGAGATATACTTTTAAATAACAATGCCAAAATTTATAATTTTTTTGATAGAAAAACTGTTTACTCATTGCTGGAAGATCATTTAAGTGGAAAAAATAATAGGCGATTACTAATATGGTCTTTGCTTTCGCTTGAAACTTGGCATGAAATATTTATTGATGGCTACTGGAAGGCAGGTAAAACTTAAAATGACCAAAGAAAATAAAGATGAATTTTTTGCAAAACTTATATACGCATATGGTAAAAGAGATGATTCTCTAATAAATGAATATGACAGAAGCTTACCTTTTCAAGATGCCATGTTTGATAGGTGGGATAGAGCAAAAAAGTTAGGTTTTTCTGAGGGTGTCAGTATATATAACTCAAGTTTAGTTTATGGAAATGTCGAAATTAATCAGAATACATGGGTTGGTCCATATACTATTCTTGATGGCTCTGGTGGAAGTATTAATATAGGAGAGTTTTGCTCTATTTCTGCAGGTGTTCATATATATACTCATGACACAGTCATGTGGGCTCTATCTGGAGGCAAGAATAAAAGAAAAACTGGTTCAGTTGCAATAGGTAACTTTACATATGTAGGGAGTAAGTCATTAATAAATCTTGGTGTATCTATAGGCTCTCGTTGTTTGGTAGGTGCAGGTTCATTTGTAAATAAAAGTTTTCCAGAGAACTCAATTATAATTGGTTCACCTGCAAAAAAGGTTGGAATAGTTAAAGTTGGTAGTAATAACGAAATAACTTTAGAATATGATTAATGAATAAAATTGAAACTCATTTAGATGCTCTTGAAAATGAGAGTATATATATTTTACGTGAAGCTTATAATAAGATTAAGCCTTTAGCTATGTTATGGTCTTTAGGAAAAGACTCAGGTGTAATGGTTTGGCTTGCAAAAAAAGCTTTTTTTGGCCATGTGCCTTTCCCATGTATTCATATTGATACAGAGAAAAAATTTCCTGAAATGTATGAGTTCCGACAAAAATACTCTAAGGAATGGAATCTAAATTTAGACTTAGGTTTTTGCCCGCCAATAGAAGAAATAGATCAGTCTCTTCCTCCTGCGGCAAGATCAGCTGCTCGAAAAACTGCAGGGCTAAAGAAAAAAGTTGAGGAGTTAGGGTTAAAAGGTTTAATAGCTGGAATTCGAAGAGATGAAGAGGGGAATAGGGCTAAAGAGAGGTTTTTTAGCCCAAGAGATATTAATGGTAATTGGGATTTAAGTGATCAGCCGCCTGAATTTTGGGGTCATTATAATTCAATAATTAAACCAAATACCCATGTTAGAATTCATCCGCTTCTGGAATGGACAGAGTTAGATATTTGGAGATATATAAAAAGGGAAAAAATCCCTGTTGTCCCTCTTTATTTCTCTAAAAATGGTAAAAGATATCGTTCTTTAGGAGATCAAGATATAACTAACCCAATTAATAGCGCATCATCTAATGTTGATGAAATCTTGCTTGAATTGCAAAACACTCGCATATCAGAGAGATCTGGTAGAGCAATGGATCATGAGTCAGAAGATGCATTTGAGCGGTTGAGAACAGATGGGTATTTATAAATATGTCTCAAAACTCAAGCCTCAAAATTGTCGTAGTTGGGCATGTAGATCATGGTAAATCAACAGTTATAGGTAGATTAATTGCTGATACAAATTCTTTGCCGGAAGGAAAACTAGAAGAAATAAAAATATCTTCTGAAAAAAGAGGCATGCCTTTTGAGTGGGCTTTTTTATTGGACGCATTTCAAGCTGAGAGAAATCAGGGGATAACAATTGATACAACTAAAGTTTTTTTTAAGTCTAAAAAAAGAAACTATACAATTATTGACTGCCCTGGGCATAAAGAGTTTTTAAAAAATATGATTACCGGGGCTTCAAGTGCTGATTTAGGAATATTAGTTATTGACTCTTTAGAAGGTATAAAAGAGCAATCAAAAAAACATGCTTATTTATTACGGCTCATAGGAATTAAGAACGTTATTGTACTTATAAATAAGATGGACAAAATCAAGGATTGTAAGGAAGTTTTTACTGAAATTGAAAAAAATATTCTTAATTATTTCAAATTAATTGACTTAAATTTAATTAATATTATTCCAGTGTCTGCTAGAGAGGGAGAAGGAATAGCAACAAAACCTCTAAAGTATAATTGGAAGCCTTTCCCCTCTTTGATAGAAATTTTAGATGAGTATAAAGGGAGTTCTAATTTCATTGAAAAACCACTCAGGTTCCCCATCCAGGATATATATAAATTTGATGATAGAAGAATTTTAGTTGGTAGAATAGAAAGTGGAAGAATTAATATAGGTGATAGAATTATTTTTTCTCCTTCAAACAAACTTTCAGTTGTAAAAAATATTGAATCATGGGCTAGAAATAAAAATAAAGAGTTTGTTAATGAAGGAAGCTGTGTAGGCATCACACTAAAAGATCAAATTTTTGTTGAAAGGGGAGAAATTGTATCTCACTCTGGAAAAGGGGAAATGCCTATAGAAACAGATATTTTCAAAGCAAGAATATTTTATCTTGGCTCTAACACTCTTAAAGTAGGCCAATCCTTTATGATGGAGTGTGGAACCTGTTCCGTAAGGGTTTTTATTCAAGAAATAATTTCTACTATTTCAACTGAAGACCTGAAGCATAAAAAAAGTGCTAGTGTTGTTAAAAATCAGGTAGCAGAATTAGTAATAAGATCAGAAAAAATTATAGCTATTGATGAGTATGTTAATGTTCCAGCAACAGGAAGATTTATATTAATTCATGAAAGTAGAATTGTTGCTGGTGGTTTAATTAGTATGGAAGGGTATGCAAATCAAAGAGA
>NZXH01000022.1 GCA_002701885.1 Rhodospirillaceae bacterium
AAATTTTCAGCAAATTGCTGCAGAAAGTCTTAAGGGTTTAATTTGTCAGAAACTAAGTGATTTAAGACTAAAATTTGCTAATGCTAATTTTTTTGTTACTCCCAGAAGAATTGTTATATTTATTGAGAATATTCAGGTATCTCAAGAGGATATTATTGAAGAGATAAAAGGTCCAAGTGTGAATTCTCATGAAAGCGCAATAAATGGTTTTCTAAAATCAGTAGATAAAACTATAGATGAGATTGAAATAAAGCAAATAAAGAAAGGAAAATTTTATTTTGCTTATATTGAGAAAAAAGGGCAACAAACTGAAGATCTATTGAGTGATCTCCTTCCCGAAGTTTTGGCTAAAGTAAATTGGCCTAAGTCCATGAGATGGGGAGTAGATAATGTTAAGTGGGCTAGGCCAATTAAATCAATTTTGTGTTTGTATAATGAAAAAATTGTTGAATTTAGATATGGGTTAACTAATTCATCTAATTTTACATATGGACATAGGTTTTTTTCTGTAGAAAAAATATTAGTCAAAAATTTTTCCGAGTATCATTCTAAATTGTATAAAAATAAAGTTATGTTAGACCATAATCAAAGAAAAGAAGAAATTATTAAGCAGGCTAATGCAATTTCATTTCATCAGAAACTTTCTCTTTCTAATGACCAAAGTTTATATGATGAATTGGTAGGTCTAGTTGAATGGCCATATGCACTTTTGGGAACTATTGATAAAAAGTATATGAACTTGCCCTCAAAGGTTTTAGAGGTTTCCATCCGTAGACATCAGAAATATATATCATTATTTGAAAAAAATCATATTGCTCCAAAATTTATCATTATTTCTAATATTTGCTCTAAGGAGAGTGGAAATACAGTCATCGAGGGAAATGAAAGAGTTCTTAAAGCAAGACTTTCAGATGCAAATTTTTTCTATGATAATGATTGCAATAAAGGATTGGAGTTTTTTTCAGAAAACTTATCAAAGATAGTTTTTCATAGAGACTTAGGTGATATGAGCATGAAAGTTCAAAGAATAAAACATTTATCAAAAAAAATATATTCTAATCTTTATGACTCTTCATCAGATTACGTCACTGAAGCTGCTAAATTTTGTAAAGTTGATTTATTGTCAGAAACAGTTATGGAGTTTCCTGAGTTACAGGGTGAAATAGGAAGTAATTTAGCAAGTATTGAAGGATTTAATAATGAAGTTGTTGGCGCAATAAAAGATCATTATTCTCCACTAGGGCCACATGATAAATGCCCCAATAAACCGGTAACTATTTCAATTTCTTTAGCAGATAAAATTGACTCATTAATTGGGTTTTATATTGCGGGAGAAAGGGCCACAGGATCTGGAGATCAATTTGGGCTTAGGAGGTCTGCATTAGGAATAATAAGAATAATAATTGAAAATGATTTAGAGATGGATCTAAATAATTTATTCTTTGCTTCAGTTGATAGCTTTATCAATCAAGGTATAAAAACTAACAAAGAGGATATTATTGATGAAGTGCAAGCTTTTATTGCGGGAAGGCTAATTTCATTTTTAAAAAATAGTGGTATAAAACATGATATTATTTCAGCATCGTTACCATTTTTGAGTTCAGGGGATCTCTCTACTGTTATGTCTAGAATTGAGGCTATTAGAGAATATATTATTTCTTTTGGTGTTAAAGATCTTTTAGGTGGTTACAAAAGGGCATCAAATATTTTATCTATAGAGGAAAAAAAGGACTCTTTATCTTATAATGAAGACCCATCTAAAGAATTATTTGAATTTGAGCAAGAAGTTAAGTTGAATGATATTTTAGAGGAGGTTTCTAAAAAGACTTCTGATCATATTGAAACTGGAAGGTTCAAAGAGTCAATGGTTGAATTATCCTTATTAAAAAATTCTATTGATAATTTTTTTGAGTATGTAAAAGTAAATTCATCTGATAAATTAATAAGGAAAAATAGGCTTCAATTGTTGGCAAAGATAAGAAATACGTTTAATAAAGTTGCTGATTTTTCTAAAATAGAAGGCACTTAGGGGGGGAATATGGCCAAATGGGTCTACACATTCGGAGATAAAGAAGCTGAGGGCAGTGCTTCTATGAAAGATCTTCTTGGGGGTAAGGGGGCTAACCTTGCTGAAATGTCAAATCTAGGGTTAGCTGTTCCTCCTGGTTTTACAATAACTACTGAAGTTTGTGATAACTACTACAATAACAATAAAGAGTACCCTAGTGAATTATCAAATCAAGTTTTGTCAGCAATAAAGCATATTGAAATAATTACAGGATCAGAATTTGGAAATAAAAGTAATCCGCTACTTGTATCCGTAAGGTCTGGAGCAAAAGCATCAATGCCAGGCATGATGGATACAGTCCTTAACTTAGGATTAAATGACGAAACTGTCGAAGGATTAGCTAGTTCAAGTGAAAATGATAAGTTTGCCTGGGATAGTTATAGACGTTTCATACAAATGTATGGTGATGTTGTGATGGGCATTCCTCACTATAAGTTTGAAAAGTTTCTAGAAGATATGAAGCTATCTAAGGGTGTTGAAAATGATAGTGGTTTAGACTCATCAGATTTAAAGAGATTAGTTAAAGAATATAAAGAACTAGTAAAGATTGAGACAAAAGAGAACTTTCCTCAAAAACCTATTGAGCAACTTTGGGGTGCAATTGGCTCTGTATTTAACTCTTGGATGAACCAAAGAGCGATTACATATAGAAAAATTAATAATATTCCAATGAGTTGGGGTACCGCTGTAAATGTTCAAGCCATGGTTTTTGGAAACATGGGGGAAACATCAGCAACGGGTGTAGCGTTCACTAGAAACCCTTCAAACGGTGAAAAGTCTTTCTTTGGTGAATTTTTGATTAATGCTCAAGGTGAGGATGTTGTGGCTGGAATAAGGACGCCGCAAAACTTAACAAGAGCAGATAGAGTTAAAGAAGGTTCCGAACAGCTTTCTATGGAAGAAATAATGCCAGATGTTTTTGAAGAGTTAGTAGGTATTTATCAAAAATTAGAAGAGCATTATAAAGATATGCAAGATATTGAATTTACTGTTCAAAGAGGTAAACTTTGGATGTTGCAAACCAGAAATGGTAAAAGAACGGGAAGGGCTGCAATTAAAATAGCTGTTGATATGGTTTTAGAGGGTTTAATAACTAAAGAAGAAGCTTTAGTTAGAATAGATCCAACTTCACTAGATCAATTACTTCATCCAATGATAAATCCAGATTCAAATTTGGAAATTATTGCTAATGGTTTGCCTGCATCACCAGGTGCAGCCTCTGGTGCCATTATTTTTACTGCAGACGAGGCAGAATCAGAAAAATCTAAAGGAAAAAAAGTAATTTTGGTTAGAGAGGAAACAAGTCCTGAGGATATTCATGGGATGCATGCTGCTGAGGGTATTCTTACAAGTAGGGGAGGTATGACTAGTCATGCGGCTGTAGTAGCTAGAGGTATGGGTACTCCATGTGTATCAGGGGTTTCTTCAATTAGAATTAATTTAGAGGAAAAATATTTTACAGTTGGAGAAAAGAATTATAAAGAAGGCGAATTCATAACTTTAGATGGCAGCAAAGGGCAGGTAATTTTAGGTGAAGCACCTATGATAAAGCCAGAACTAAATAGTGATTTTATAAAAATTATTAATTGGTCAGATGAATTCAGAAAGTTAAATGTTAGAACAAATGCAGAAACACCAGCTGATGCAAAAATTGCTTGTGAATTTGGAGCAGAAGGCATAGGTCTTTGTAGAACTGAACACATGTTTTTTGAAGCAGACAGAATAATTAACGTGAGACAAATGATTCTTGCTGAAGATGAAAGTGGGAGAAAATCTGCTTTATCTAAATTATTGCCTGTGCAAAAAAATGATTTTAAGGAAATTTTTAAAATTATGAAGGGTTTACCTGTAACTATAAGGCTGCTTGACCCTCCATTGCATGAGTTCCTTCCTAACAAAGATAATGAAATTGAAGAGATTTCAAAAATTTCAGGTGTTGATAAAAATAAACTTAAAAGAAGGTCTGAGTCCCTTAAAGAAGTTAATCCTATGTTAGGTCATAGAGGCTGCAGGTTAGGGATTTCTTATCCTGAAATATATGAGATGCAAGCAAGAGCGATATTTGAAGCTGCTATCGAAATTTCGAAAGAGACAGGAGAAAATATTTGTCCTGAAGTTATGATTCCATTGATTGCTACAAAAGACGAATTTAATTTATTAAAGGAAAAAATAGACGAAGTTGCAAAAAAAATTATGCAAGAAAGTAATTCGTCTCTAGATTATCTAGTTGGTACTATGATTGAGTTACCCAGAGCAGCATTATGCGCAGATGAAGTTGCAATCAATGCTGATTTTTTTAGTTTTGGAACAAATGACCTTACTCAGACCGCATTAGGTATCAGCCGAGATGACTCTGCGAGTTTTTTAGATGATTATCTAAATAACGAAATATTTTCAGTAGATCCTTTTGTTTCGATAGATCAAAAGGGTGTAGGAAAATTAGTTAAAATAGGCCATGATTTAGGAAGAAAATCGAATAGTAAGCTTAAGGTTGGAATTTGTGGTGAACATGGAGGAGATCCAGAATCGATTAATTTTTTTAATGATGTAGGTCTTGATTATGTTTCTGCCTCTCCTTATAGGGTTCCTGTTGCTCGTTTGGCAGCTGCTCAAGCAGAGATTAATTTAAAAAAAATAAAATAATTAGTTTAACCATGTTACGTTGGAGGGAGTAATTTCTATTTCACATGACTTTAGAACGTCACTGTTATCTATACACTCTTGAGCAGGTTTTATTTCAAGTATTGCTAAACCGTGGGTATTAAATATGCTCAAAATTTTACCGATTTTTTTATCTTTATAATATATTTCACTATTATGTTTAGGTAGATTCTTGTTAGCATTTATTTTAAATATCTTTTTTTTAACTTTGCCTCGATTGTGTGTCCTGGCTGTAATTTCTTGGCCTACATAACAACCTTTGGAGAATGAAATTGCATTTAGTTGATCGTAGCCATAATCAAGTGGAAAGTCTTTATCAGGGCTTATATCTTTAATTCCATCGGGTATACCCAGCCCAATTCTGATTTGTTCATATAAGTGATTATTGAAATGATATTTGAATTGTTTTTTAAAATCTTTTTCTAAATTTTTTGGTACATAAATTCTATTTCCAAGTTCAGGTAATCTTGGGTCGTTTCTTACGTAGCAAAAACTTAACAAGTTTTTTCTATCCCCTTCAAAAAATTTAGAAATATCAAGTTGTTCAAAATATGAAAAAAATGAAAAATTTTCTGTTACATCTACGATTTTTACATTTGCTCTCAATTTATACATATTAAACTTCTTAATAATTTCTTGAGTCTGGATGATGTTGCAGTCAATATAGAGGTTTTCTTTATTATTTTTATCTGGTTGAAAAATAAAAAAATCACAAAAAAACTTTCCTTGTGGACTAAGCATACTAGAAAAAATCATTTTTTCGTTATCAATCAATGAAATATCATTTGATATCAGGCCCTGCAAAAGTGATCTCGAATCATTTTCAGAAAATTTAATTAAAGATCGGTCATGCAATTGACTTATTATTTTTTTTGACATTTATAATACCATATTAGTAGATTTGATAGTTAGGCTTACATGATTAATAAGAACCTTAAAATATTACTCTTTTTAGTAATAATAGCAATACTTACGTCAGGTTGTAAAACAACAAATTCTAAAGATAATTTAGAGTACATTAATTTTAAAAATTTTNTAAACTATAAAAAGCATAATAGTTACCTTATATGCCCCATAGATTATTGTAATAATTCAATTGTAAATGATTATAGTAGCTCATTTAGTATGACAAAGGGAAAATTTAAAAGTATATTTTTAGACGTAATCATTAATTCTAAACGTACAGAACTTTTAAAATATGATAAAAATCATTACCAATTTATTCAAAAAAGTATGATATTTGGATTTCCAGACATTATTGATGTAAAATTTTTGACCTTTAAAGGTAAGGTTACATTTATAATATATAGTAGGTCAATGTATGGTTTATTTGATTTTAATGTTAACAAAAGAAGAGTTAAAAATTGGTTATCAAAGATTAACTCAGAAATAGAAAAAGGTTAAAATTGAAAGTACTTTTTATTTCCTCTTCTAGAGTAGGTGATGCAATTTTATCTACAGGAATTCTTGCGCTACTTATTAGAAGTAACCCAAACTCAAAGATAACAGTTGCGTGTGGAAAAGCAGCTGCTCCTGTTTTTTCAGAAACTCCAAATATAGAAAAATTAATTATCATAGAAAAAAGAAAATATTCTTTACACTGGTATTATCTATGGTCAAAAGTAGCTGGTAATTTTTGGGACTTAGTGATTGACCTTAGGTCGTCATTGATTGCTTATACAATTATTTCGAAATCAAAAAAAATTTTTAAAAAAAAGAATAAGGATTTACATCAATTGAAAGCGTTATCTTTGTTATTTAGTCAGTCCAAGATAATAGAGCCACATATTTTTGTAGGTAATTTAAATAAAGCTAATGCAGAAAAACTTATCCCTGGTAATAAAGCAGTAATAGCAATTGGCCCAACTGCTAACTGGGGAGGCAAACAATGGCCCCCAGAATATTTTATTGAATTTATTTCATCAATTTCTGGTAAAAAAGGTAGAATTAAGAACTCGATAGTAGCTATATTTGGTTTAGAAAGTGAAAAATATATGGTCAGGCCGCTACTTGAATACTTAAGGAATATTGAGCATATAAATTTGATTGGAAAAACAAGTATATTGGATGCATATGCATGTATGCAAAGGTGTACAGGTTTTGTGGGCAATGACTCAGGTTTAATGCATTTAGCTGCTGCAAGTAAGATCCCGACATTGGGCTTGTTTGGCCCGAGTCCAGAGCAAGTCTATGCTCCTTGGGGTAGTAATTGCTCTTGGGTAAGAACTAAAAAAAGTTTCAACGAAATTATATCTTCATCTAGCTATAATTATAAAAGTGAAAAAAGTTATATGTCTAGCCTGAGTTCTGAGACTGTAGAGGAAGCTTTTATCGAATTGCTAAATAAAAATGCCTGATGAAAACCAAAACAAAATAAATTGTAGTTTAAGTGTATTAATAGTCGCTCGTAACGAGGAGTCAGCTTTACCTCAGTGTTTAAATTCAGTTAGTTTTGCTGATGAAGTTATAGTTGTTTTAGATCGTTCAGTTGATAACTCAAAGAATATTGCTGAATCATTCTCTGCTAGGGTTTATGAGGGTGAATGGCCTATTGAGGGGGATAGAAGAAACTTTGGGATAAATATTTGTTCCTCTAATTGGATACTTGAGGTTGATGCAGATGAAGTAGTAAGTCCTTCATTAAAAAAAGAAATCTTAAATATATTAAATAAACCCTTGTGTGATTATTTTTTAATTCCTTTTGATAATTATATTGGTGATAAATTAGTTAGGTATGGTTGGGGATCTTCATGGGGAGTTTCTGCAGCTCCAAGGTTATTTAGGAAAGGTCATAAAGAATGGGGCAATCAACGTATTCACCCTAAGTTGAGCCTTAAAGGAACAAGAGGTCATTTATATAACAAAATGATACATTATGTTGATAGAGATATATCAGATATGATGGATCGGCTTAATAGATATACTTTTTATAAATCATTAGATCTCATTGAGAGTGGTAATATTGGAAGCCTACCTAATAATATTAGGAGGTTTTTTTCTAGGTTTATAAAGTGTTTTTTTATTAGAAAAGGTTATAAAGAGGGTATCTATGGTTTTATGATTGCATTAATGGCAGGCCTTTTCCCTTTAATTTCCCATATTAGAGCGAGAATAGAAATTAACAAATGATTCGTTTAATGCAAATTATGGCAGGTTCTGAAAACGGAGGTGCAGAAAATTTTTTTGTTCGCTTATCTTTAGCTCTTGCTGATATTGGTATAAGCCAAAAAATAATTACAAGACCAAATAGTTATAGAGTTCCTAAATTACGTTCATCAAAATTATCTGTAATTGAAGCGAAGTTTGGAAATTTTTTTGACTATAATACCGATAAAATTATAAGAAAAGAATTCAAAAATTTCAGGCCTGATGCAGTGATCTCCTGGATGAATAGAGGGACTTTTCATACAACTCGTTCTTTAAAAAGTGAAAATTTTATTCATGTTGCAAGGTTAGGTGGTTACTACAATTTAAAGTATTATAAGAATTGTGACTATTTAATTGCAAATACAAAAGGAATATCTAATTGGTTAGAAGACTCTAATATCAATAATATTAGTATACATTACATTCCTAATTTTGTTGAAGAGTCTAATAGTTTTATTGGTCAAAGAGGTAAAAAAAAAGTAGATATTAAAAAAGTCAATATTTTTTCAGCGGGCCGCCTTCATGAAAATAAAGGTTTTGATATTTTAATTAAATCAATAGTAAACATGAATAATATTTATTTATCGATAGCTGGAGATGGTCCATTAAAAAATTATTTAGTAAATTTATCCAAAAAATTAGGTATGTCTGATAGGGTAAGTTTTCTTGGCTGGAGAAATGATTTGTCTAATATTTTTAAAGAGTCGGATATTTTTGTTTGCCCCTCAAGACATGAGCCTTTGGGAAATGTTATATTAGAGGCTTGGGCAAATAAAATTCCAGTTATAGCTGCAGGTAGCCAGGGACCAAAAGAGCTGATAATTAATAATTTAAATGGTATCCTTTTTCCCATTGACAATGTATCTTTATTATCAAAGTCAATTTTTGATCTCGCCTCAGATCAAAAGAAAATAGAAAAGTTAATTGATAATGGATATTTATCTTATAAAAAAAATTTTACTAAAGAAGTGGTAACAAAAAATTATTTTAATTTCTTACAACGAATTACTAAATAATGTGTGGAATAGCAGGTTACTTTAATTTTAAAAAAAATTCTTTTGACTCAGAAATTCTTGAGAAGATGAAAGATTCTTTAGTGCATAGAGGCCCAGATCAGCATGGTTTTTATCAAAATCAAAATGTCGGATTAGCCCATACCAGGCTATCAATAATTGACCTATATAATGGCAAACAACCTTTTTCATCAGATGGTTTGGTATTAATAGCAAATGCTGAAATTTATAATTATAAGGAATTAATGAGTAGTTTAGGTGATTATAATTATACCTCTGGTTCTGATTGTGAGGTAATTCTTCCATTATACCAAAAATATGGAAATAAATTTACTGAACATCTAAGGGGAATGTACTCCTTAGCATTGTATGACGAAGATAAAGAAGTGCTTATAATTTCTAGAGACCCTTTTGGCATAAAACCTTTGTATTATTCAATAACTAACTCAGGCTTTTATTTTGCCTCAGAGATTGGTGCTCTATGCGATGTTAATGGTGTAAAAAAAGAAATCAATAATATTGCTTTGAAGGAATTATTGGCCAATCAGTATTCATTTGATACTACAAGTATTATTAAGGGTGTAAGTAGGTTGTTGCCTGGGGAAACAATAATTGTAAAAAAAGGGAATATTGAGAAAAAAATTATTAACGAACCTCTAAAAAAATCTGTTAATAAAACCAAGTCAGAAACTGAATATCTTAAAATATTAGATAATGCACTCTATGATAGTGTATCGAAACATTTACGGTCAGATGTTCCGCTAGGTTTATTTTTATCAGGTGGTATAGATTCAACAGTATTATTAATAATAATGTCTGAATTGCTTGAAAATAGAGTCAATTCGTATACTGCATACTTTGATACAGGTGATTATTTTGAAAAGGAACATTCATCATTTTTGTCTTCTAAATATAAATCGAATCATATAGAGCTACAAATTGGCAAGGAAAATTTTCTTAATGACCTTCCAAGAATAATTAAGGCTATAGATGACCCTGTTGCCGACTACGCAATTCTTCCAACTTTCTTGTTAGCAGAAAGGGCCTCTAAAGACTTGAAGGTTGTGTTATGTGGGGAGGGCGGGGATGAACTTTTTGGAGGCTATGGTAGGTATAGAAAATTACTAAGGCCTTTGTCATTTGGCCATTATATCTTCGAAAAAAAATCTATTTTTAATAACCTAGGTATTCTTAGAGAGAATTTTTTGCCCTCAATAAATCAAAGTTATTATTACAAAAAATCACCTGCATTTACTAAATTACAAAATGCACAGCTATTCGATTGCAAATTCTGGCTACCAAATGATTTATTAAATAAGGTTGATAGGTGTTTGATGCATCACGGATTAGAAGGTAGGACTCCCTATCTTGATAAGTCAATTATTGAAAGCTCTTTTCATCTACCAGACAAATTAAAGATTAACAGAGGAAAAGGAAAATATCTATTACGAAAATGGCTTTATGAGAGAGATAAGGATTCAAAACCTTTTGAAAGAAAGAGAGGTTTTACTGTCCCTATACAAAAATGGATTTTTGAAGAAGGTAAAAAAATTGGCTCGCTTGTCGCTGAGCAAGAGTGCATAAAAGAGATTGCTTTCCCATCAGCTGTAAGCAATATTTTTGAAAAAGATTCAAAGAAAACAGGACTTGCTGCTTGGGTTCTTCTTTTTTATTCTCTATGGTATAAGAGCCATTTACTAGAAAAAAATAATGAAGGTTCTATTTATGATGTTCTTTCTGAAAAATAAAAAATTAAATTATATAATTGGTATAGTAAAATTATGAAAAAAAATTATGATTTAATAATAAAGAATGGAAATGTTATTTCTCATCATGGAGAATTACTAACTGATATTGCAATAAAAAATGGAAAGATTATTGATTTAGGTAATTTAGATAAAGATTATAGTGCTTCTTGTTTTGATGCTAAAGGTTTGACAGTTCTTCCAGGGTTAATTGATACTCAGGTTCACTTTAGAGAGCCTGGGTTTGAGCAGGCAGAGGATTTAGAAAGTGGAACTAAAGGAGCAGTTCTTGGAGGTATTACAGGTATTTTTGAAATGCCAAATACTAACCCTCCTACTGATACCAAAGAAAATCTAAATATAAAAATAGACTTAGCTGAAAAAAAATCATGGTGTAATTATGCCTTTTATGTTGGGGCAACTAAAAAAAATATTGATTATTTAAATGAGCTCGAGAAAAGCCCTGGGTGTTGTGGTGTTAAGATATTTATGGGTGCGTCAACTGGTAATTTACTTGTGCCAGATGATAAAAACTTAGAAAAAATACTAAGTAATGTCTCAAGAAGAGTTGCGGTCCATTGTGAGGATAATGAACTCTTAGAAGAGAGGAAGCATTTAAAAGGTAACAAACCTCACAACCATCCAATATGGAGAGATGAGGAAACTGCTTTTAAGGCAACAAAAAGACTACTAAATATAGCGAGGAAATTAAATAAAAGAGTTCATGTTTTGCATATAACAACAGCAAAAGAAATAGAGTTGCTTAAATCATATAAGGATATAGCTACTGTAGAGGTAACGCCTCAGCATTTAACTTTATACTCCCCAAACTGCTACGATAGATTAGGAACATATGCCCAAATGAACCCTCCAATTAGAAGTTCAGATAACATGCTAGGATTAATTAAAGCAGTTAAACAGGGAGTGGTAGATATTATAGGGTCGGATCATGCTCCGCATACCAAAGAAAATAAAGAGAAAGCTTACCCATTTTCTCCCTCTGGGATGCCTGGTGTCCAAACAATTGTACCAATGATGTTAGACCATGTCTCACAAGGGAACTTATCTATTTTTACTTTAGTTGATTTAATGAGTTATGGGCCAGCAAAAATATTTGGTTTAATTAATAAAGGTAGGATTGCAGTTGGTTATGATGCGGATTTAACTATTGTAGATTTAAATGCAAAAAAAACTATTTCAAACCAATGGATCGTTAGTAAGTGTGGTTGGACGCAATTTGATAATTTTAAAGTTAGAGGATGGCCAATTGCTACCATTATTAATGGAAGCTTTGTTATGAAAGATGGTGATCTTTTGTCTAAACCTAAAAATAAACAATTCAAATTTTTTGAAACACAAAATATTTAATATTTCCTGGAGGGGGTGGTCAATTATGAATAAATTCAACGCGATAATGGTAACAGAACAAAATGGTCAAGTAGACGTTATCAAAAAAGAGGTGCCCTTTGATAAGTTACCAAAAGGCGAGGTCTTAATAAGAGTAATATATTCAAGTTTAAATTTTAAAGATGGGCTAGTTTTAAATGGTAATAAAGGAAAAGTTGTTAGAATATTTCCAATGATCCCAGGAATCGACCTTGCTGGTATTGTTGAAGAGTCCTCTAATAGTTTGTTTAGTAAAGGAGATGAGGTGGTTGCTACGGGAAGTGGTTTATCCGAAACTATATGGGGGGGATTTTCAGAGTTTGCAAGTTTAGACTCTAACAAAATTATCCATTTACCCAAAGCTATAGATTTGAAAACGTCAATGGCTATTGGTACTGCTGGTTTTACGGCAATGTTATGTGTATTAGCTCTGGAAAAAAATGGTATTAATAAAGAAAAAAACCTTATTGTAACTGGTGCTGGTGGTGGTGTAGGCAGTATTGCCGTAGCAATCTTATCTAATCTCGGTTATGCTGTTACCGCATCGACCGGTAAAGAAGAAAACATTAATTTTTTAAAAGAGTTAGGGGCGGTAGATTTTATTTCAAGAGAGGAGTTAATGAGAGATTCTAAGCCTCTTGAGTCTGCAACTTGGGGTGGTGCTATTGACACAGTTGGAGGTGATATACTGTCTACTGTTATTTCCCAGCTTACTAGTAATGCAGCTGTTGCATCTTGTGGGANTGCTGCAGGAATAAATTTGAACTCCTCTGTTTTGCCTTTTATTTTGAGAGGTGTAAGTCTTCTAGGAATAGACTCAGTTAACTGCCCTATGGATTTAAGAAAAAAAACATGGCTTAGACTTGCGAGTGACCTTCCTTCTAAGAGGGTTAATAAAATAGCTAAAGAAATTAATTTTGATGAATTAATTGATTATTCAAAGAAAATCTTAAAAGGCGGAATAAGAGGAAGAACTATAGTTAAAATTGCTTAGTTTTTACAAATGAACGGAGGGTTGACAAAATTTTCTTTTCCATAAATTAGTGGTTTTCCATTTAGTTGTTCTACTTTCCCTCCAGCAGACTCTACAATTGCTTGTCCGGCTGCGGTATCCCATTCCATGGTTCTTCCAAATCTTGGATAAATATCTGCGTTGCCTTCTGCTATAAGGCAAAATTTTAGAGAGCTACCTACTTTTTTTAACGTTGGTATTTTTTTATTTTTTATATAGTCGTCAGTATCTTTATTTGAGTGAGAATTGCTCATTAACGCTATTTTATAGTTTGGTTTGTTTGACGATGTTCTAATTTTCTTTTCTGAATTATTTTCATATAACATATATGAATGATTTTTTTTTGTGAAGTAAGTTAGATTTTTAGAAGGGGCATGGATTAGGCCAAAAATTGGTTTGCTTTTATTTATAAGAGCTATATTTACAGTATATTCGTCGCTACCATTTATAAATTCTCTTGTACCATCTAATGGATCTATTAACCAAAAATAATCTTTATTGATTAAATTATTATTTTTGTTTTCCTCTGAAATAATTTCTATATTTGGAGCTAGTAAGTCCAATTTAGTTGTGATTATCTCATTAGCTAATTTATCTGCATTTGTAACTGGTGAATTATCATTTTTAAAATTAACATTTATTTTTTTTTCTTTTATATCCAAGATAGATTTTCCTGCGAGAAAAGCTATATTTAAAATTTCAAAAACTAT
>NZXH01000023.1 GCA_002701885.1 Rhodospirillaceae bacterium
AATATATTTTGAAATTTGTGAAAGCTTAATATTACTACTGGATAAACAATTAGACCTGCAAATGAAAAAATATTTTTATGAATATTTTATGTAGCTAATTTTTTTCTAGAAATTGAATAATATTAATTATAAATTTTTCACACTTATCTATTTCTTGCAATTCAATGAACTCATTAGCTTTATGTGCTTGCTCTATACTTCCAGGTCCGCAAATAATTGTGGGAATACCTGTTTGTTGAAAAACTCCTCCTTCTGTACCATATGATACTGTTTTAATAGTATTCGATTTTGCAAGTTTCATTATTAAATTTTCAATTTCAAGGTCGCTAGAAGATTTTAGTGGGGGCACATGTGCAATTTTCTTAGTTGTAATACTTGATTTATCATAAATTGATTTCATTTTTGGCAGAATTACATTATTTGAAAAATGATTAAATTCATTAATAATTTTCTCAGGATTTTGGTCTGGCAAATATCTATACTCCCAAATAAATGAACATTCCTTAGGAATTATATTCAGGGCTGAGCCTCCCTTAATTAGCCCGACGTGAATAGTAGTATATGGTGGTTGGAAGAGTGGATTCTTGATTTTTTTTTCTTTCTCATATAATGAATTTAAAAAGTTAATCAATTCAGATGCAAATAAGATTGTATTCAAACCTTTTTCTGGTGAGCTTGAATGACCTTCTAGGCCATTTAAAGAAGTTTTGAATGCTAAAACCCCTTTATGACTATTTACTATCTCCATATTTGTTGGCTCTCCAACAATAACTACAAGTGGTTTAGTAAAATGTTTATTTATATGCTCAACTAGAGATGGCACACCAAGACAACCTACTTCTTCATCAAAAGAAAAAGCAAGATGTATAGGTTTGTTTATATTTTTTTTTATTATTAGCGGAACCATAGCAAGCGTAACAGCAATAAAGCTTTTCATATCCGCAGTCCCTCTGCCAAAAAGCTTTTTTGAATATTCTGTTAATTGAAAAGGATTTGTATCCCAAATTTGACCATCTACTGGAACAACATCAGTATGTCCTGATAAAACAATACCTTGATTTTGGGGGGGGCCAATTGTTGAATGTAAATTAGCTTTAGTTTTATCTTTATTGAAAATTATTTCACTCTTTAAATTATAACCCTCAAGATAGTTTTTAATATAATTTATTAAATCTAGATTAGATTTACTACTAGTTGTATCAAAGCTAACTAATTTCTCCAATATTTTTTTTGAGCCAATTTCCTTCATCGGTTTATCTTTCTAAATAAATACAATTTGTTAATTTTTCCAAAATGACTTAGTGAATAATACTAAAATAACAAAAATTTCTAATCTACCAAAAAGCATTCCAAAAGATAGTAGCCATTTTGCTGAATCAGGAAGTGATGAAAAGTTTCCTGCAGGGCCTACAATATTTCCTAGTCCTGGGCCTACATTAGTGATAGCTGTAGCTGCGCTAGAAATACTTGTAACGAAATCAAGACCAAGCAAAGATAAAGAGAAAGCTAGTAATGCATAAGTTAATAAGAATAGAAAGAAAAAAGCAAAAACAGTATCAGATATATTATTTGTAATTGGTTCTCCATTATATTTTGGTACATATATATGATGAGGTCTTATAAGACTAGCTAACTGGGCCCGCATAGTTGCATATAGTATTTGGTACCTAAATAATTTAATACTGCAGGATGTAGAGCCAGCACAACCTCCAATAAACATAAGAAATAGGAAGAGTATACCTGGAAAGCCTCCCCATTCCCAATAATTAGTTGTTGAATAGCCGGTACCTGTAATAACTGATGTTACATTAAATGACGCTTCTCTAATAGCTGTTATAAAATCAATATTATTATGTTGGGTTTGCCAAAAAGTAACTGCAATAATTGCTCCAAGAAGTGCATAAAAAAACCAATGAATTTGCGTATCTGTAAATAGTCTAGTTATTTGGCCGCGTGCAGCCATTACATAAATAAAAAATGGTAAACTGCCAACAACCATAAATATTATTGCTATAATTTCAATATATGCGTTGGCAAAAATTCCAATGGAAGAATCTGATGTGGAAAACCCCCCCGTAGCAATAGTTGTCATTGAATGAACAATAGCATCAAACCCTTTCATTCCTGCTATCCAGTAACTACCAGCACAAACTAGACTAAAAAATATATAAATTGCTCCAATCCAAGTTGCTAAAGAAGTTAGTCTTAATCTAGCTTTTGACGAGCTATCTGAAAATTCGGTTTGAAAAAGTTGATTTCCGCCTACTCTTAACCCTGGAAGTACAGCTATAGCTAATACAACAAAGCCAATGCCCCCTAACCATTGTAACATTGCTCGCCAAATTAAAATACCTGGAGAACATTCATCTAGTCCGTTGATTGTTGTTGATCCTGTTGTTGTTATTCCTGACATTGATTCAAAAAAAGAATCAGCATAACTCAAGTTAAGTTCGCCCATATAAAATGGTAGTGCAGATATTATTGCTGTGGTTAACCAACTGAGGCTAGTTAAGATGAATGTTTGTTTAACATTTAAATTTTTTTTGGTACCCCTAGTGACAATAATTAAGCTTATACCTAAAAAAACTGATATCAGAGATGAATTAAAAAAATTATCCCAATTTCCTGATAGGCTTATAATATTAACTAAAAGTGGAATAAGCATAATTATTCCTAAGCTAATAAGAAGAATACCTAAAAAATAAATTATCGGACGAATTTCAAACAATTTTAAACTTTATCTTTTGAATATTTCATGCAAAGTTAATTAGGTATATTTTTCTCATGAGGACTATCAAGAGAAAACAAAGGAATTTCAACATCAAAAGATTCTCCCGAGTCATTAACCATTTGATAATTACCTTCCATAAGGCCAGAAGGAGTAGGTAAAGGTGCGCCACTCATATATTGGTAGCTTCCACCAGGCCTAATAACAGGCTGTTCGCCTACAACGCCAGAGCCTTTTACTTCTTTAACAATCCCTTTAGAGTCAGTAATTTTCCAATATCTATTTAAAAGCTGTACGCGTTCTTTCCCAAGGTTGTAAATTGTTACTTTGTAAGCCCAGACATAGTGACTATTTTCTGGGACAGATTCCTCTTCTAGAAAAAGAGGCTCAACACATACTTGGATATTTCTAGTAATCATATCGTACATAGTTATTTTTTCCTTGCTTGAAAAAACAGAATATAGAGATTTAATATAAATTCAAAATATAAATTAAATACTCTGAAGAGATTGAGATAAGTCAAATAAAATATCATTTATATCCTCCAAACCAACTGAAAGCCTCACTACGCTATCAGTAATACCTAATTTTTCTTTATCCAACAAGCTTACTTTTTGATGTGTAGTTGTAGATGGATGAGTAATTAAACTTTTGCTATCTCCTAAGTTATTTGAAATATCTATAAGTTCTAAATTATTCAAAAAATTAAACGTGTCTTTTTTGTCACCATTAATTTCAAGAGTAATTATAGATCCTGAATTATTCATTTGTTTTTTTATTAAATCATATTGAGGGTGAGAAGGTAACCCAGGAAAAATGATTTTTTTTATTTTCTTATTATTTACTAATTCATCTGCTACTTTTGACGCATTAATACAATGTTGATTCATTCTTATTTCAAGTGTTTCAAGTCCTTTATTTAAAACCCAGGCATTAAATGGGCTTAACGCCGGGCCTGTATGACGAATATAAGGTCTAAGTGTATTTTCAACAAAATCTTCACTTCCCATTATAGCTCCACCTAGACACCTTCCTTGACCATCAATATGTTTAGTTGCTGAATATACAACTATATCAGCTCCAAAATTTATAGGTTTTTGAATTATTGATGTACAGAAGGCATTATCTACAACTAATTTTGCATTATTTTCATGTAAAATTTTTGAAATATTTTCTATATCACATATTTCAAGCATTGGGTTAGACGGGGATTCAAAAAAACCGCAAACAGTATTTTTATTAACTGCATTTTGCCATTGTTTTAGATCTGTTCCATCAACAAACGTTACCTCTATACCAAATTTAGGAAGAATTTCTTCAATTATATATCTGCATGAACCAAATAATGCTCTAGACGATATAATATGATCTCCAGACTTAAGTAATGACATCAGAGTTGCATTAACTGCAGCCATTCCTGATGAAGTTGCTATTGATTTTTCACAGCCTTCAATTTCAGACAGTTTTATTTCAAAAGACTTAACTGTAGGATTGCCGTACCTCGAATAAATATATCCTTCTTTTTCCCCTAAAAATTTACTTTCAGCTTCTTCAGGGCTATTATAAACATAGCCAGAGGTTATGTATATTGGCTCGCTTGTCTCGTTGTTATCTGATCTGGGAGTTCCAGAGCGTATAATTCTTGTTTGTTGTCGCCATTTAGAATTGGGATTAATTATCATTTTATGCTCCATTATAATTATTAGCCCAAGGATAGAGCTCTTAATTAATGAGCATCCGACCTTTTAAGCTGCATATTTTCTGTGGCCGCAAGCCGGTCGGCTCAAATCACCACAATTAGAAAATATGCTTATTACATGCTTTGGTCAAGGAAAAGGTTAGGTTTATTAACAAGTATTTCTAATGGAGTCTTTGTAAGATACTAATATTTCTCTTTAAATTGAATAACTTCAATAAAATGATCATTTACGTCAGTTCCCATTATCACTAATGAGGGTTTTATTTTATTAGCTTTGAAGTCAAAACTTTCTCCATCCCTAATGCCCATAGTTATTTTGCCTCCATATACTTTAAAATTTTCATATATATGTTGAATTTTAGTAGTATGAAATACTAAAGCCGAAGTTCTGTCTTCATTAATTGGATTAATTTTCATTAGGCCCAACATTGGTTTATTTTTTCCCTGCGACATCATTATTAATTCGAGATTTCCATTCTTATTTTCTTTATTTATTGGGTAACCTGATAGTCTGTTTAAAGGTATGATTTTGTGATAAATTTTGGAGAAGCCTAGAACATTTTTGTAAAAGTTCTCAGATTTTCTAAGATCTTTAACGTTAATTGATGTCCTCTGTAAATAAGTATCTTTCATTCTAGTTCCTTAAAAAACAAGAAAATTAAAATAAATATATATACTATTTTATATTTTTACTTATGATTATTTCCCGATTATAAATGCTCTTAAAGTAGATTATATTTAAAATTCTTTATCAAATAACATAAATTAATTATATAACTGATATATCCTTTTTATTATTAATTTATTGTGATTTTTAATAAAAAAATAGATTAAACTAATTTTTGTTTTGTAATTATTCTAAATTAGATTAGTAATAAGTAAAACTAGATACAGAATTTATATAGCTAACATAGTATGTCTGGGTAATTATGGAAAAAATTTTTAGAACTAAATCAGGAGTTAATGTTTTTAGAAATATTTCTAGTCTTAGTGATTCAAAGGAAATCACGTCGAAAATTAGTGATTTAGACAATAAATTTGGAGTATATTTATCTTCAGGCGTAGAATTTCCAGATAGATATAGTCAATGGGATTTTGGTATTATTGACCCCCCATTGATGCTTACAGGAAAGTATAGAGAACTAAACATAGAAGCATTAAATGCTCGAGGCGAGAATCTTCTAACTCTAATTAAGCCAATTTTTCTAGATAATAAACAAATAGGCATTATCGATAATAATAAGAGTAATATTATATTAAAAATATTGGATGGTAATAATGTTTTTACCGAGGAAGAGAGGAGTTTGCAACCAAGTATTTTTCTCCCCTTAAGGGTAATTATGCATGAATTTCTTGGAATAGAAGATCAACATCTAGGACTTTATGGAGCTTTTGGCTTTGATTTAATTTATCAATTTGAAAAGCCCAGAAAAAATATTGATAGGTTAAATACATCAAATATTCTAAAATTATTTTTACCGGATGAAATATTTATTTATGATAGAAGAAAAGAATTGATGCTTAAGTATGATTATTTTTTTTCTAAAAATAATATTATTCAAAACCCAAAAAATGAAAATTCAAAAAAAACAAAAAAACAAAATTTTTTTGAGGTCAAAACTGTAAGCAAAAAATCAAAGAGAGGTGTCAGTGTTGATTTATCTGATGATGAATTTGGTAAAATGGTTGATATTGCTAGAGAAGCCATGCGAAAAGGGGAGATTTTTGAAGTCGTTTTATCAAGATCTTTTATGTCTGATTACTCAGATAAGCCATCAGTACTTTTTAATAAAATGAAAAAAGTAAACCCAAGCCCCTACGAGTTTTTTTTGCAATTCGGAGATGAGCAATTAATAGGAACCTCTCCTGAAATGTTTGTTAGGATAGAGGGGTCTCGAGTTGAGTCTTGTCCAATTTCAGGAACTGTGAGAAGAGGCTCAAACCCTATGGAAGATGAACTAAATATTCGAAACTTATTAAATTCAGAAAAAGATGAAGTTGAACTTACCATGTGCACTGACGTAGATCGAAATGATAAATCAAGAATATGCGAACCCGGTTCAATTAAGCTTTTAGATAGAAGAATCATTGAGAGATATGCAGGTTTATTTCATACAGTTGATCATGTAGAGGGAGAATTACGTCATAATTTCACAGGGCTTGATGCCTTTCTAAGTCATATGTGGGCTGTTACGTTAACTGGAGCACCAAAGAAGGCAGCAGTCTCTATGATAGAAGATTTAGAGCAAAATCCCAGAGAATGGTATGGGGGTGCTGTTGGGGCATTATTTTTTAATGGAAATGTAAATACAGGAATAACTATAAGAACAGTACATTTAAAAAATAATCATGCAACCTATAGAGCGGGTGCTACTTTAGTATGGGATTCTAAGGGTGATATTGAAGCAGAAGAAACAAGAGTCAAAGCAGATGCTTTTTTTAAAATAATAAATTCTAAAAAAGAAGAGCAAAAAAAATCTGTCTCTACAATAATTAAAAAAGATTTATGTGTTGTTATGTTAGATAATGAAGATTCTTTTATTCATACTTTAGCTGATTATATCAGGCAAAATGGTGCAGATGTCCATACTTTTAGGAGTGACATAGATCTTGAAATTGTGCTTGAAAAAAAACCTGATTTAATAGTTCATTCTCCAGGACCAGGTTTTCCGTCAGATTTTAACTTACCATCTATTGTTTTAAAATTAGCGGAACTAAAAATCCCTCAATTTGGTGTTTGTCTTGGAATGCAGGGTATTGCTGAAGCATATGGAGGTAAATTAGCGCTATTACCAGAGCCGAGGCACGGAAAGAGGTGGACTATTAATCATCTATCTGAAGGAATATTTAAAGATATACCATCTCCTTGTGAAGTTGGTGCATATCATTCAATTATTGTCGAAGATGTTCCAGATGATTTTTTAGTAACAGCAAAAACAAAAGAAGGGTTGATTATGGGAATAACTCATAAAAAATTGCCGATATTCGCTCTTCAATTTCATCCTGAGTCAATTTTATCCCTTAAAGATAATGTTGGACATAAAATTGTTTCAAACTTAATAAATACTTTAAAAATAAAAAATTAATTTGTATATTCTTTTAACATTTCTTACTTAAGTGGACTTAAATGTCTAATAATAATAACGATATAAAATCAAATGCATGGCCTTTCCAAGAGGCCTTAAGAATTCTTAAGAAATATGAACAAAATACAAGCCAAAAAAAGGATTACGTTTTGTTTGAAACTGGATATGGTCCATCCGGTCTTCCTCACATTGGTACTTTTGGAGAGGTTGCAAGAACTACAATGGTTAGAAATGCCTTTTCAAAAATATCTGATGTGCCAACTAAGCTCATTGCTTTTTCGGATGATTTAGATGGTCTCAGGAAATTACCAGAAAATATTCCAAATAAAAAGTTAATTCAGGATTACATTGGGAAACCACTTACAAGTATACCTGACCCTTATGAAACCCATAAAAGTTTTGGGGATCATAATAACGCAAAGTTGTGTGATTTTCTTGATGTTTTCGGTTTTGAGTATGAATTTAAAAGTTCCACTGATTGCTATTTTTCAGGGAAATTTGATAAGACTCTTTTAGATATTTTAAAAAATTATGATGAAATCATTAATATAATCTTACCCACATTAGGTGAAGAAAGGAGGAAAACCTATAGTCCTTTCTTACCAATTTGTCCCGATACAGGGGTTGTGCTTCAAGTTCCTGTAATTGAAAGAAATTTAGACACAGGAACAATTGTATACCAGAGAGAAGATGGGAAACAAATTGAAACTAGAGTTACTGGTGGGTCGTGTAAGTTGCAATGGAAAGTAGACTGGGCTATGAGGTGGAAATCCTTAGGTGTAGACTATGAAATGTCAGGCAAGGATTTAATTGAATCTGTAAAATTGTCTAACAAGATATGTAAGGTCCTTAAAGGTGAAGTACCCTTAAGTTATACTTACGAATTATTCTTAGACGAAAAGGGAGAAAAGATTTCTAAATCAAGAGGCAATGGAATAACAATTGATGAGTGGCTAACATATGCTTCACAGGAAAGTTTATCACTTTTTATGTATCAATCTCCAAAAAAGGCCAAAAGGTTATATTTTGATGTTATCCCTAAAGCGGTAAACGAGTATATTACATTTTTAGAAAAGTTTAACAAAGAAACTGATCTAAATAAAAAATATGACAACCCAGTTTGGCATATTCATTCAGGAACACCTCCAAGTGAGAATATTCCAATATCTTTTGGAATTTTACTGAACCTTGCAAGTGTTTGTAATACTGAGGACGTTAATATTATAGCTGGTTTTGTTGAAAAATATATTTCTAAAAACCAAAAATCTTTCCCGCAAGAATTAGTTAAGTTAATTCAATTTTCTACTTACTATTATAGAGATTTTGTTAAGCCACATAAAAAATATAGAATGCCAAATGATATGGAGCGAGAAGCATTAATTAGTCTTCGCGAAGAATTAAGTGGTAATCCTTTGTACGTTAGCCCAGAAGATATTCAAACAAAAGTATATGAAGTAGGAAAGAATTCAGGGTTTGAAAATTTACGAGAGTGGTTCCAAGCTCAATATGAAGTTTTATTTGGTCAATCTGAAGGTCCTAGGATAGGATCATTTATACATTTGTATGGGGCAGAAAAATACTCTGATCTCATTTATAAAGCTTTAGAAGGTAAATTTATAAATAAAACTTAAGTGTTATTATAATGTTTGATTTATATTCAATTGTTAGGCCCATTATATTTCTAATTGAACCAGAAATTGCTCATAAGCTTATATTAAAGTATTTAAAATTCATTAATGTTTTTTATAAACATAATAATGATGACCCTCGCTTGAAAACAAATGTAGGAAATATAAACCTTTCAAACCCTATTGGGGTTGCTGCGGGCTTTGATAAAAATGGCGAAGCAATTTTAGGAATTAATTCTTTAGGGTTTGGTTTCATTGAAATTGGATCAACAACCCCCAAGAAACAAATTGGAAACCCTAGACCAAGGCTTTTTAGACTTATAGGTGATCAAGCTATTATAAATAGATTGGGGTTTAACAATATTGGTCACAAATTAGTTTTAAAAAATGTAAAAGCTGTTAGGGGCAAACCAATAATTTTAGGGGTTAATTTAGGTGCAAATAAAAATAGTAAGAATTTTTTAGAAGACTATTTAGAAGGTTTAAGGACTTTCAATGATTTTGCTGATTATATCGTAATAAATATTTCTTCTCCAAATACTCCAGGAATAAGAGACTTGCAGGGCAAAGATAATTTAAAACAGCTTATAGATAGAGTCTTAGCTGAAAGGAAAAAAATAAATCAAAACGGTAAAATTGTGCCAATAATTTTAAAATTGTCTCCTGATTTAATGAATAGCGATTTGAAAAAAATAATTGAAATTTCTCTTCAAAAAAATGTTGATGCTTTAATAATTAGCAATACTTCCTTAGCTAGAAGTGCTCATCTCAGTGATAAGGAAAAAAACCAGTCAGGGGGTCTTTCAGGAGCACCTATTTTTTCTATATCAACCAAAATGGTAGCTCTAGCATATAAATATTCATCTGGTAAGCTCCCAATTATTGGGGTTGGTGGGATCTGTTCAGGTCATGACGCTTACGAAAAAATTTGTGCTGGAGCGTCAGCACTTCAAATTTATACCTCATTGGTATATAAGGGGCCTAAATTAATTAAGGTGATTAAAAAACAGCTTCTCTTAAACCTAGAGAAAGACAATATTAAAAATATTAAAGATGCAGTAGGCTGTAAGAATAGTAAGTACTTAGATTAAAGATTAATAATGGAAAAAAATAAAATTTCAAGAGCGCCAAAAATAATTGAAGGCGTTAAAATGCTGAATAGTTATTCTGTCATAATTCTAGATCTCTGGGGAGTTGTCCATGATGGTATTAGCCCGTACCCAGGTGCAGTCAAAGCCATGCAAAAATTAAAATCTCTTGGAAAAAATATTATTCTATTATCAAATTCACCTAGGAGGTCCAAAGCTGTAATGGATCAAATAGATCAGATAGGGATACCAGGTTCAACTTATGATAACATAATTACTTCTGGTGAGTTAATTTTTCATTACCTTAACGAATCATCTGAAAAGTCAGGGGTTAAAAATTTTTATAAGATTGCTCCTGAAGGAAAGGACTATTTAACTGATTACCTTACTGATATGGAGGTAGTAAATATAAATAAAGCTAATTATATACTATTAATTGGTCCCAAAAATGATGAGTCTGATAGTGTGAGCGACTATAAAAATATTCTAGATTTAGCTCTAAAAAAATCTATAAGACTAGTATGTGCTAATCCAGACCTTTCTGTTTTGCGAGGGGGAAAATATGTTCTATGTGCTGGCGCAATTGCTAAGAAATACCAAGAAATGGGAGGCGAGGTAATTATGCTTGGCAAACCTTTTAAGAAAGCTTATTCCCATTGCTTGAGTCTTTACAAAAACTATAAATTGAAAGACTTTGTTGCAATAGGGGACAGCCCTTTAACTGATATAAAAGGTGCCAATCAGAGTGGTATTGACTCGATTTTTATAGTAAATGGAGTTCATAAGAGAGATATTTTCAGGAATGGAGTCCTTAGTTTTGAGCTATTAGAAAAGTTGTTCAATGAAAATAGCATAGATTTTCCAACTGCATTTATGTTCCATCTAAATTGGTGACCTAATTATCTAGATAATTGTTTAAGGTATTGTTCTGATTGCATTTCATGGAGTCTGGATGAAGTTCTGTTAAACTCTGAAATATATGCTTTGCCGTTGTATAAATTTTCAGGTTCTGAGTCTGCTAGAAATACAACGTTTATCTTATTATCATATAGAACATCAATTAAATTAATAAATCTTTTAGCCTGATTAAATTCCTCCTCTTTAATCTTTGGTATATCAGATATAAAAAAAGTTTTAAATGTTTTTGCTATTGCTAGGTATTCATGTGAGCCTAATGGTTGATTACATAAACTATTAAAACTCATAACTCCAATTCCATTAGAATATTTTTCAATATTTATATCTCTGCTTTCAACATTTATAATTATTTTTTCATAGTTTTCGCTACCACTTATTTTTTTGAAAAGAGAATTAAAAGATAGTTTGTTCTGGGTGTTGATTGGTGAGAAGTAAACTTTATTCGTTACCAGTTTCTCAAGTCTAAAGTCTCGTTCTCCCTTAATTTCAAAAACCCTACACCTCTTTTTTATAAGAGCAATGAAAGGTAAAAATAATTCTCTGTTTATACCTCCTTTGTACAATTCATCTGGGTGTTGGTTAGATGTTGAAATAATAACTAAGCCCATTTGAAATAGTTTCTCAAATAGCCTTTTTAAAATCATTGCATCAGCAGCATCATTTACCTGAAACTCATCAAAACACAGTACTTTTGTCTCAGAAAAAATGGCCTTAGCAACAGAAATTATGGGATCACCAGATTTTGAGATATTTCTTTGTTTTCTAATTCTTTTATGAGCTTCATGCATAAACGCATGGAAGTGAACTCTTTTAATTTGGTTTATTTGGTTTGTATTAGAAAACATATCCATCATTACTGATTTTCCTCTTCCAACGCTCCCATAAATATAGAGGCCAAGAGGAGGTTTTATGGGCTTTCTAAAAATTTTATTTATAAATTTATCTCTTGAGACCTGGAACTTTATTATCTGTTGATGGAGTATTTCTATATAATTTACTAATTCATCTTGGTCTTTATCATATTCCCATAGTTTATTTTGAATTAAAGATTTATAGGAAAGTATAGGGGTTTTCATTTAAGTTAAGTTATAAATATTCTTAAAAGAAATTATATCAGCGTCTTTCGTGCATAAGTTTTTTTGTTTCAGCTATTGCCTTAGCGGGGTTTAGGCCCTTTGGGCATGCGGATGTACAGTTCATAATTGTATGGCACCTGTAAAGCCTAAATGGATCTTCAAGATTATCAAGCCTTTCACCAGTTTTCTCGTCTCTTGAATCTGCTATCCATCTATACGCCTGCAGTAATACAGCTGGACCAAGATATCTATCTGGGTTCCACCAATAACTTGGACAGCTTGTTGAGCAGCATGCACATAATATGCATTCCCAGAGACCATCAAGTTTTGCTCTTTCATCCTTAGTTTGGTTTCTTTCCTTTGAGGGGTCAGTTGAATTTGACTGAAGCCATGGTTTAATAGAGGCGTACTGTTCATAAAGCTTTTTCATATCAGTAACTAAGTCTTTAACAACATGCATATGAGGTAAAGGGTAAATATTTACTTCACCTTTAATTTCATCTATGGATTTTGTGCATGCAAGGGTATTGGTTCCATCTATATTCATTGCGCAAGAGCCACACACCCCTTCTCTACAAGACCTTCTAAATGTTAAGGTTGAGTCTACTTCGTTCTTTATTTTTATTAATGCGTCTAACACCATTGGGCCACAATCATCTAGATTAAGCTCAAAGGTATCTACCTGGGGGTTTTTTTTGTCATCAGGATTCCACCTGTATACCTTGAAGCTTTTATTTAATTTCCCCTTGTCTTTAGCTTGGTGTTTTTGGCCTTTTTTTATTCTTGAATTTTTAGGTAAGGTAAATTCTACCATTTTAATGCCTCTTTTCTAACTAGTAGACTCTTGCTTTTGGAGCAATATATTGTATTTCATTTGTGAGAGTATAATCATGAACTTTTCTTTCACCCAAATTAACTTTTCCTTTTTCATCAACCCAACTTAAAGAATGCACCATCCAGTTTTTATCATCTCTTTCTGGAAAGTCTTCTCGGGCATGAGCTCCTCTGCTCTCTTTTCTATTTGCTGCGCTATGGACGGTAGATAGAGCTTGTCCCATCAAGTTGTCCAGTTCTAGAGTTTCTACTAAGTCAGAATTCCAAATCATAGACCTGTCACTGACTGAAATATCAGACATGGGTTGGTACACTTTTTCCATTAACTTCTTTCCTTCATCTAAAACTTCCCCTGTCCTGAAAACAGCACAATTATTTTGCATTGTTTTCTGCATATCAAGTCTTATAGAAGCAGTTGTAGTTGATCCATTTGCATTTCTAAATTTATCAAATCTATCAAGCGCTTTCTCTAATGAATATGCAGGTAAAGGTCTGTGTGCAGAATTTTTCTCAACCATTTCAGAAGCTCTTTTTGCAACTGACCTTCCAAAAACCACCAGATCAAGCAATGAATTTGAACCTAATCTATTTGCTCCATGAACAGAAACACAAGCAGCCTCTCCTGCAGCCATAAGCCCTGGCACTGTCTCCTTTTGATTTTTTGCAGATGGGTTGAGCACCTCACCCTGATAATTTGTGGGTATACCCCCCATATTATAGTGGACAGTAGGTAATACCGGTATAGGTTCTTTAGTAACGTCTACTCCAGAAAAAACTTTTGCGCTCTCCGAAATGCCGGGAAGTCTCTCCTGAAGTATATCAGGATCTAGATGGTCAAGGTGCAGGTGAATATGATCTTTATCAGATCCAACACCTCTTCCCTCTCTAATTTCAATTGTCATAGCTCTACTAACAACGTCTCGAGAAGCAAGGTCTTTAGCGCTCGGAGCATATCTTTCCATAAACCTTTCTCCTTCAGAATTTAATAGATATCCGCCTTCTCCTCTGGCTCCTTCAGTTATCAATACACCAGCGCCATAAATACCAGATGGGTGAAATTGAACAAATTCCATATCTTGCAAAGGAAGACCAGCTCTTAAAACCATTGCATTGCCGTCACCGGTACAAGTATGTGCTGAAGTGCAGCTAAAGTATGCTCTTCCATAGCCCCCTGTTGCTAACACAACTTGTTGTGCTCTAAAAACATGCATAGTTCCGTCATCGAGATTCCACGCAATTGTTCCAACACACCGACCTTCATCATCCATTAATAAATCAAGAGCAAAATACTCAATAAAAAATTCAGCTTTTCTTTTTAGGCTTTGTTGATAAAGAGTATGAAGCATTGCATGACCAGTTCTATCTGCAGCTGCGCAAGTTCTTTGTGCAGTGCCTTCACCAAAGTTAGTAGTCATTCCACCAAAAGCTCTTTGATAAATTTTACCATCTTCAGTTCGAGAAAAAGGGACCCCATAATGTTCTAGCTCAACAATTGCTTCAGGACCTTCTTTACACATATATTCAATCGCATCTTGGTCGCCAAGCCAATCTGAACCCTTTACTGTATCATACATATGCCAGCGCCAATCATCAGGCCCCATATTACCCAGGGCAGCAGATACTCCACCTTGTGCTGCAACAGTATGGGATCTAGTTGGAAAGACTTTACTTATACAGGCTGTTTTTAATCCGCTTTCTGCCATCCCGACAACAGATCTAAGTCCAGCTCCGCCTGCTCCTACTACTACAACGTCATAAAAATGTTCTGTATATGGGTACGCATTAGTCATAAAATTATTTTCCTCCAAAAAACACTAAAAGAATAGAGAGGCAACAAGTTAAGCCTACAATTAGGCATGCAAAATTTACAAGCATTAAGGTTATAATTTTTGTAATTTCAGTATGAATATAATCTTCGATGATTACTTGTAAACCTAAATTTAAATGATATAAGGTGAATACAACAGTCAAAAGCGATAAGCCGGTAACTAATGGTTGCTTTAACCAATTATAAGCATCTTGATACTCAGCTCCTGTTAAAAGTGTTATAGAAACAATAAACCAAATACAAAGGAATGTAAGAGCTATAGCTGTTACTCTTTGGTGCCACCAGTGATTAGTACCATGCTTAGCAGATCCTAAATTTTTTTTACTCATTTGAATCTTACTCATAAGTTACCTTTACTGAGTATGCTAATATCCATATTAGTAAAGTAAAAACAAATGTTAGGATCACAACTGCCCAGCCACTTTTTTGGCTAGTACTTAATTCAAAACCTAATCCCATATCCCAAAATAGATGTCTAACCCCATTTAAAAGATGAAAAACCAGAGCGATTGTAAACCCAAGTAGTAACAATTTACCAATTATACTATCAAAAAACCATTGGGCCGTATTGAATGATTTTTGGCCGGATGCAATAGAAATAAACCAATAACAAATTAGTAAAGTGCCAATACCTAATCCAACTCCTGTAATCCTATGTAAGATTGATAGGACCATAGAAATTTTCCATCGATATATTGAAAGATGAGGTGAAAGTGGCCTAGTTTTTTCCATATTTATCAAAATCCAGTAAATAAAAATTAATATCTTTATGCAGAAAATTCTTTTCGAAACAAAAAGGTATATAATTACAATATATATATA
>NZXH01000024.1 GCA_002701885.1 Rhodospirillaceae bacterium
GCTGCAGATGTTGGAACATTACAAAGGCTTCCAAAATTGATCCCTCTTGGTTTAATGAAAGAGCTTGCTTATACAGGAAGAAAAATGTTTGCAGAAGAAGCTCTTAGTTCAGGTTTACTTAATGCGATATATAAAGATAAGAATGACCTTATTGATAGTGTATATAAAGTTGCAGAAAGTATTGCAAGTAATTCCCCTATTGCTGTTTCTGGGACTAAACAAATCATTAAATATAGTCTAGACCATAGTATTGAGGATAGCTTAGAATATGTAGCACTATGGAATTCAGCTATGCTACAATCTTCAGATTTTCTTGAAGCAATTAAAGCACAGATAGAAAAAAGAGAGGCTATATTTGATGATATTGGACCCACACCGAAAATAAGTAAATAATTTCAACTTATTAAGTTTTGGCATATAATTTGCTAAAATATATATACCCTCTAAGGCTCGAGGTTTTCCCAAGAGCTCGGTTGGTCCGCATGAAGCGGAGAACCGCCTGTTAATTGCGGATCGACCGGGGATTTGTTATAATAAACTAGGTAATATTTACCTATTTGCAACTATTGATAGGCAAAGTTTAAGATATGACCGATGTAGCAGAAGCTAAAAATAAAGAAATTGAGACTTCAGAAGAATGGAAACCACCTGAACTTGGATCAGAAACACCCGAGCAAATAGCCGAAAGACAAAAGGTTGCAGCAAGGTTAGCTCTAAGAAATCTTAGTGGTCCTCAAAAAGCAGCAATAGTAATTATGGCAATAGGTGAAGAACGCGCAGGCCAGATGTTTCAAAGAATGGATAATGAGGAAATAAAATATATTTCTCAAGCCATGGCAACACTAACTTCTCAAAAATCTGAAGTTGTTGAAGAATTACTTCTGCATTTTGTTTCACAGTTTTCTTCCACAGGTACAGTTATTGGTGGCTTTGAACAAATGGAAAAGCTTTTAGGTTCTTCTATGAGCGCTGAACGTGCAGCAGAAATAATGGGAGATATCAGAGGTCCAGCTGGAAGAACAATGTGGGATAAACTTGCTCATATTCAAGAGGCAACATTAGCAGCATATTTAAAAAACGAATATCCACAAACAATAGCAGTTGTTTTAACAAAAATTGTTCCAGATCATGCCGCAAGAGTATTAGGAGAGCTCCCTGAAGACTTGGGAAGCGAAGTTGTAGCTAGAATGTTATCAGGGGAACCTGTAAAAAAAGAAATTTTACAAACAATTGAAAAAACGCTTGCTACAGAGTTTATGGCTAACTTAGCTAGAACTAGCAGAAGAGATGCTCACGAAATGATGGCAGAAATATTTAATAACTTTGATAAAAGCACTGAAACAAAATTAATGGATGGATTAGAAAAAAGAGATAAAGAAGGTGCAGAAAGAATTAAAGCTTTAATGTTTACTTTTGAAGATTTAATGAAACTTGACCCATCCGGCGTACAAACCCTTCTTAGAGACGTAGATAAAGGTGATCTTGCTATTGCTTTAAAAGGTGCAACTCCTGAAATATCTGAATTATTCTTTAATAATATGGCTGAAAGAGCTGCAAGTATTCTTAGAGAAGATATGGAAACCACAGGCCCAGTCAGACTTAAAGACGTAGAGGAATCTCAAGGAAAGATCGTTGCAAAGGCAAAAGAACTGTCTGAAAAAGGTGATATTGTTATTCCCGAAGGTGGTGGGGATGATGAACTTATATATTAAAAAGTAAAAGTAATTTTTTTTTTGTAAATATATATTATAATATATATTTATTTTAAAATGAATATATGTAAGATAACGTAATGGTAGATAATCCTTTTGATTTCAATAATCGTTATAACTTTTCTTCGATACCAGATAGAAAAAAATATAATTGGCCTAATGGTACCAAGTTAGCTGTATATTTTGCTCTAAATGTTGAAGCTTTTGAATTTGGTATTAACCCTGGAGCTGATTTTACTTCTATGCCTAAAGCTCCCTATCATAGAGGTTATGCTTATAGAGATTATGGAAATAGAGTAGGGATTTGGAGGTTGCTTAACCTTTTCAATGACTTTAATTTTCCATGCTCTATTCTAGTTAATGGAAGTGTTTATGATAAATGCCCAGAAATATTATATCCTTGGAGAAAAAGAGGTGATGAGTTTGTTGGACACGGAAGAACAAACTCAGAAAGACAAGCAGAAATGACTTACGACCAAGAAAAGTCAATGTTTGAAGATGTAAATAAAATTTATTTGAGAAATGAAGGAAGTACACCCAAAGGTTGGTTAGGACCATTTATATCTCAAAGCCCAAAAACACCAGAACTTCTAATTGAAAATGGATATGAATATATGCTTGACTGGTGGTTTGATGACCAACCACAGTGGTTTAGAACCGACAAAGGTAAAATACTCAGTATACCCTACCCATCTATGGAACTAAATGATATACCGGCATTTATAAATAGGGGAATAGATGATGACGCTTTTACAAGAATGATGATAGATACATTTGATGAAATGTATGAAGAATCAAATAAACAAGGATGGCCACAAGTAAATTGTTTCTCTCTCCATACATTTTTAATGGGTCAACCTCATAGAATTAGGCAATTAAGAAAAGTATTTAAGCATATTTCAAAATATAAGAACGACATATGGCTCTGCCACCCCAGAGAAATTTCTCAACATATTTATAGTATGTAAAAATATTCATTCGTTCTTTGATTTTCTCTTTAATAAATACCAAAGAAAAAAAATTATTCCAACTATTAAAATTAAAATAAGTAAACGTATCAACTTAAAAAATCATAAAAGCGTTATTACTTTTGCGCTCCAAAAACAGGGTAAGCAGGAGTGCGAGAAACTTTTCTAAACTCAGGTTTCTCCTCTAAAAAAACACTTTTAGCCATTTGATGCTTAAATATCCTTTGATTTTCAAAACCAGAATCTTGCATAATCTTACAAAGATCTTGGTCATGAAAAGTTCCCCAAAAAGGTTCCGCATTGTAATGGGTAGACCAATCCCCCAAGGTATGATCATAAGGGTCTGGCATATCTTCATATTGAGGCGCATCAAAATGTGCCATTATACCTCCATCAGATAGGAGCCTATAACATTCAGAAATTATATTTCTAAGAGCTTTATTTGAAGTTTCATGAAATAAAATATGAGATACTATTAAATCAAAAGAACTATCCTGAAAGTTTGTATTCTCTGCATTTTGTTGCGACCAATGAATAGGAACTCCTAAGGATTCAGCTCTGGCATATGCATACCTTAAACATGGAGCAGCTACATCTATTGCAAAAATTTCAGCATCTGGAAAATAATTATGGTAAGGCAATGTTGAATGTCCGACGGTGCAGCCCATTTCAAGTATTCTTAAAGGTTTAAATTTTTGATATTTATTTTTAACAAAATTTGCAACTGACCTACCCATATCATCATTTAAAGGTCCAGATGCACCCATAGCAAATAGATTATAACTTCTATCATATTCTGCACCAGCAAATAAATCATTTTCACAAAGCTCAGTATGATAGCCACCAGGTTTGCAATGAATATCAACAGCTGTATGATACTTGGGAATCTGTAAATCATTATTTAATTTTAATGAACCCTGTCTGCGAGAATTTGTTTTATTCGTAACAACTCTTGATTTCTTTATAAGTTTTTCATTCTGACGCTCAACACTTTCTCCAATAGAATCAAACATCATTTCCTGGGTAGTCCTTCTTAAACTACCCCATGCTTGATTAAACCATTCTTTCTCCATATGATTTCTAATCTCATGCCTATTATTTGGCTCACGCTTGAAACTATTAACAAATTTTGGTTTAACAACAGACTGATATAACTTCTTTTTACCTGCCATCAAATCTGTTGAAACATGAATCATCATTTCTTTAACAAATTTCTCTCTTGATGATTCATCGTGATCTGGGGTAGCAAACATTGGGTGTGGAGATAGAGAGTTCATACTTAGATCCTTTTTTTTATTTATACAGGTCCTATTATATTAAAAAAAAAAAAAAATTAAATATATTTATAAAAACTACTTAACGATCTGTTCTATAATATTTTTTTCAATTAATTGATGTAATTTTATTGTTATTGGACCTGGCATACCATTTCCTATAACCTTATCATTAATCTTTACTACCGGCGTAATTACCGTAGATGAATTTGTAATCATAGCTTCATTAGAATCAATAGCTTCCTGTAAAGTGAATTTCTCCTCTATAAAATCAATTTTTTCTTTATTTATAATATTAATTAATACTTCTCTTACAATTCCGGGAAGAACTTTTGCTGAAAGAGGTCCTGTAAAAATTTTATTTCCCTTAACTATCCAAAAATTGGATGAACTACCTTCATTAATAATTTCGTCAGATCCGATTAACAAAGCTTCAAACGCATTCTTGTCAATAGCTTCTTGCTTTGCTAACACATTTGGTAAAAGTGATATAGTTTTAATATCACAACGTTTCCACCTTAAATCTTTAGTAGTAATTACACTAACACCTTCTTCTATTAATTTATTATTTATTTTTTTGTTTCTAGCGGTGATAAAAAAATTAGGCTCAATATATTCAGGAAATGCATGATCCCTTTGCGCAGTACCTCTTGAAATTTGTAGATAAATTATTCCATTTTTAATTTTATTTAAATATATTAATCTGTTAAATATAAAATAAAGCGCTTTGCCGGAATAATTAAATTTAATTTTCAATTTTTTTAGATTTCTATTTAATCTATCTAAGTGCGGCTTAAAATCAATTAAGTTAGATTGTCTAACAGGTATGACTTCATATACACCATCAGCAAATTGGTTTCCTCTATCCTCAATATGAACATACGCTTTGTAATGATGAACATAAGATCCATTAATATAAGAAATTCTTGACAATTTTTAGTTCCTCCAAAAACTAGGGCTTAAAAAAATAAGTAATAGCATTATCTCAACTCTGCCTAAAACTTGTGTAACTATAATTATCCACTTAATAATATTATCCATTTCGTAATATTTTTGAGATAAGTACAAGAGTTCTGCACCTGCACCTGAATTAGTTAATGATAAAACTGTTAAAGATAAGGAATCAATAAAGTTTAATCCAAAAAATGTAAACAATATTGATATAATTACAAAAATTGATATAAAGGTCATTAAAAAACCCCACGTCCTTCTGAGTGAACTTTCGTCAATAGTTTTATTCATATAACTTATAGGATGAACAGCATTAGGGTGGGTAAGTTTAAATAATTCTGAAAATGTTAATTTGAAAAAAACAATCAACCTTAATTGCTTTACTCCTCCCGATGTTGAAACACTTGCACCACCAATAAGCATGAGGCTAAAAAAGAGTATATAAATTACTGGTATAAAATTATCATAATCTACTGTATTAAGATAATATCCAGTTGTACTTATCGATGAGATGGTATTAAAGAGACTGCTTCTAAAAACTCCTGATATATTATTATCTGTATAAGAATATAGAATAAAAAAAATAATTACCAAATATAAAAAAATTATTCCAAATAAATACCGCAGCTCTCCTTCTATTATAAGCTCATTCCACTTTGCATTAGCGACAGCCCAGTAGAGTGTAAAGTTTAGAGATCCAGCTAACATAAAAATACAAATTATTAATTCAATATGAATATTTGAAAATTCATTTATTCCTTGAGTTTTTGAACTAAAACCACCAGTAGAAATAGTACTTAGAGCATGAATGACAGAGTCAAACGGACTCATACCAAATGCAATTAAGAAAAAACTACATACAATGGTAAGAACTAAATATACCCACCATAACGATTTAGAGGCTTGAATAAATCGATGTAAAGCTGTATCTCTATCACTTTTTTGCAAACTAGAATGGAAAAGATCCATGCCACCAATCCTCATTAAGGATAGCACTGAAATTGCAAGCAGAATTGTTATGAACCCTCCTACCCATTGAAGAAGCGACCTCCACAATAAAATACCTTTAGGTGCATTTGAAATATCTATGATTACAGAAGCACCGCTTGAAGTAATTCCTGACATAGATTCAAAGAAAGCGTTAGTAAATGATAATAAATTCTCGGAAAATAAAAAAGGGAGAGAAGAAAATAAACCCAAAATTGGCCATATAAAAATAGTAATTATTATTATTACTTTAGCATTATAATTATATTTATTTCCTTGAGATGCTAAAAGCAATGCAACCCCAGAAAATAAACCCAGACAGGATGAAAAAATAAATGATAAAGCTACTGAAACTTCATCATAAGAAAATGAAACTAATGCAGGAATAAGCATAGTGACTGATAGAAATAAGGTTGATAAACCAAAAATCCATAATAAGGTAGAAATCATTTTATAAGTTTTATCATCAAAAGAAGTCAAGCCTAACAGCAAAAAGTTTCTCTACTCTTTTAATCATTCCTCTTTTCGCAAAAAGAATAACTCTATCATGAATAGAGATACTAGTATCACCCCTTGGAATAATAACTTTTTTATCTCTTACAATTGCACCAAAAATTATTCCATTAGGAAGAGAAATATCTTTTAATGTCTTTCCAATTAACGGAGAAGTTTCTAGGGCTTCTGCTTCTATTATTTCTGCACTTCCATCTCTTATCGAATGAACAGCTCTTATTCTACCTCTTCTAATATGTTGTAAAATGCTTGAAACTGTTATTGCTCTGGGATTAACAACTGCATCAATTCCTAATGATTGCATTAATGTATCGTAAGTGGAGTTATTCAATAGCGCCATTACTCTTCCTGCACCTTCTCTTTTTGATAACAAGGAACTCAAAATATTAACTTGATCATTATTTGTAACTGCTATAACTGCCTCTGCATTTGAAACATTAGCCTCCATCAAAATTTCTTTCTCCAAAGAGTCACCATTAATTACAACAATATTATTTAAACTTTCTGCTACAAGCTCTGCCCTTGATCTACTTTTTTCTATTAATTTTAATGATATATTTTGTGACTCTTTAATTAACTCTGAGCTAAGATATAAACCAATATTACCACCACCTACAATTACTAACTTTCTAGCTTCTTTTTCCTCATGACCAAATGCTGTCATTGCTCTAGTTATCTGACTAGATTCTACAGCAAAGAATACTTCATCATCAACAAGGAGCTGTTCATCAGCATTTGCAATAATAACTTCATCATTTCTTAATATTGCAAAAACTCGCAGAAGAAGATCAGGAAATAATTCTGTTAACTGTCTAAGAGGTGTATCTATAATTGGACAATTTTTCTCTACTTTGAGTGAGATTACTTTAACCAAGTCATCTGCAAAACTCATCATATCAGTAGCACCAGGCACATGAAGCCTGTTAGTTACAGCTCTAGCTATCTCAATTTCTGGGGAAATAATTACATCAATAGGCATATTATCTCTGCTAAACAAATATTGCCACTGAGGGGAAAGATAAGATTGTGATCTTATTCTAGCAATTTTTGTTGGTATATTAAAAATAGTATGCGCAACTTGACAAGAGACCATGTTAACTTCATCCTGTCTAGTCACTGATATAATCATTTCTGCATCATTAGCACCAGATTTTTCTAAAATATCTGGTTGTGAAGCATGGCCAACAATAGTTTGTACGTCTATAGTTTCATGCACTCTTCTAATTAACTCAGGGTCAATATCAATAACAGTTACATCATTATTTTCACTTGCAAGATGTTTGGCTATACTAGCTCCAACTTGACCTGCCCCACAAACAATTACTTTCATCGTATCTCCGTTTGCATAATATTAATCTCTTAAAGAAGAATTTATTCCTAAAGACTTTAATTTTCTATGTAATGCTGATCTTTCCATACCGACAAATCCAGCAGTTTTAGAAATATTACCTCCAAACCTACTAATTTGAGCTACTAAATACTCTCTTTCAAAGTGTTCTCGTGCCTCTCTAAGTGGCATAGCTATAATTTCTCCATTTCCAGTATGTCGCAATGAACTTGATTTATCAGCTATATCATCAACTGGAATCATTTCTGGTTTGATAGGTTCTTCGCTATTTCCTGGAGCCATAATTAATAATCTCTCGATTAAATTTCTTAACTCTCTAACATTACCAGACCAATTTTTTGATTGAAGCACTGCTAAAGCATCATCGGACATTACTCTTGGTGCAAACCCTATATTCTGAGCAGTGCTCTCCATAAAACTTCTTGCTAGTATAGGAATATCTTCCCTTCTTTCTGAAAGAGGTGGAACTCTAATTGGAACAACAGATAGACGGTGAAATAAATCTTCTCTAAATCTACCTTCATTAATTTGATTGAAAAGATCTTTACTTGAAGCACTTACTACTCTTATATCTACCACTACTTCAGTTGAACCACCTACCCTATAAAACCTTTGATCTTGAAGTACTCTTAGAATTCTTCCTTGAGTTTCCATTGGCATATCAGCAACTTCATCGATAAATAAGGTCCCCTTGTGAGCTTTTTCAAGGATACCTATGCTCCTCGGACTCTCTGGATCTTCTATTCCCTCTTGTATACCAAATAATTCTTGGTCTATAGTTTCTGGTGACATTCTTGCAGAATTTAGAACTACAAAAGGACCATTAGACCTTTTAGACTTATTGTGTACAAATCTTGCCGCTAACTCTTTTCCTGAACCAGGAGGACCAGAAATTAAAACTCTGCTCCCAGTAGGAGCTACTTTTTCTAATGCTACTCTCATACTAGTTATAGCATTTGATTTGCCTAAAATTTCATCAGTCTTTCCACTTTGTTGCCTCAATAGCTTATTTTCGCTCCTTAAGGTAAAAGTTTCTATCGCCCTTTTAACTACCATTAACAACCTTTCTGCATTAAAAGGCTTTTCAATAAAGTCATAAGCTCCTCTTTTTATAGCTGATACAGCAGCCTCTATATTTCCATGGCCACTAATCATCACAACTGGAAGGTTAGGATATTCAGAACTGATTTTATCTAATAAATCCAGACCATCCATTTCACTTCCTTCTAGCCATATATCTAAAATGACTAGTGAAGGTGTGAGTTTTTTTATTGAATTTAGTGCTGAATTACTATCACCTTCTGAGCGGGTCAGAAAATTCTCATCTTCCAAGATTCCAGACACAAGATCTCTAATATCTTTTTCGTCATCAATAATTAAAATATCACTTAAGCTCATAAAACTACTCTGCTGCTTTTCCTATTTGAGGTTTATTACCTTTAAAGTTAGGTTTGTTAATATAGAAAGTAAGTGTAGCTTTAGCTCCATTTTCTTTTTTATTTTCTAAAGTAAATGACCCATCATGATCTTCCATAATTTTTTTTACTATAGCTAGACCTAGACCAGTTCCTCTTACTCTAGTAGTCACATATGGTTCGGTTAACTTACTAATTAAAGCCATTGGTAAACCTGGACCATCATCATCTATAATGACGCTTACTTTACTTCTATCAGTTAGAATAAATATTGAAATATTGCCAAGTTTATTTTTATCCACAGAGATTGCTTCTGCAGAATTCTGAATTATATTTGTAAGAGCTCTGGAAACTTGTCTTCTATCACAATTAACTATAACTTTTTCTTTGTCATTATTTATAATAAAATTGATTTTTTGATAAGCTTGTTTTTGCATAAAACAAACCTCAGAAATAATATTAATAATATTTTCATCCATAAATTCAGGAGACGGCATTCTCGCGAAATTAGAAAATTCATCAACCATTCTTCCAATTTCATCGACTTGTCTAACAATTGCATCTGTGCACTGCTCAAAAGTTCCCAGGTCTTTTGTGATTTGGTTCATATATTTTTTATTTAGTCTTTCAGCAGAGAGCTTTATAGGAGTAAGTGGATTTTTAATTTCATGAGCCAACCTCCTTGCAATATCAGACCATGCAGCCCTTCTTTGTGCAGATACTAATTCAGATATATCATCAAAAGTTATAACAAAACCTCCATCAACTAAATCATGTTTACCACCTGAAACTCTGACAAAAAACTGACGAAAATTTCCCTTCCTATATACAGGAACTTCACTCTCAATTAATTGCCCATTTCTACTTATAGAAAGATTAATTAAGTCTTTAAACTCAGGGATAATATCAGTAATTGATGACCCAATAAATTTATCTTTTTCGATATTTAATAATGTGCAAGCTGATTTATTTGGAAGTGTAATATTTAAATTTTTATCTACTCCAATTACACCAGATGATACTCCAGCTAAAACTGTTTCAGTAAACTTTCTTCTAGTATCAAGTTGCTGGTTAGCTTCTATTAATTTTTTTCGTTGGTTTTCAAGTTGGGAAGTCATTCTATTAAATGCTCTACCAAGCATTCCAAACTCGTCATCTTTTTTTCCTTCCTCTACCCTTACAGTTAAGTCTCCAGTTCTGACACTTGCTGTAGCCATTACTAACTGAGAGATTGGAGAAACTAATCTATTTGAAAACAATAGACCTATCAAAATAGCCATTGCTAAAAGTAATAATGCCATTAAAATTAATACCATAGCTAAACCTATTTCTATGCTTGGACGCTCTGCCTCTAACTTTTCATAATCTTCTCTTGCTTTTCTAACCCTCTCTGCGTAACTAATTACTCTTGGATCTACCAGCCTACCCACTGCTAGATATGTATCTGTAATTACATCTAACCTCATAACAGCTCTAACTCTAGCTTCATCACTTCCTCTTGCTAATACTACTTCACCAGCTCTAGCTCTATTTAAAATATCTAATTCGAAAGGGCCATCACTTGTAAGAGTTTCGCTGAGAGGGGAAGCAGCTAAAATAACTTGACTTCCATCAATTACAATTGCTTCTGAAAGACCTCTAGCCTCGGAAAAAAAAGTGAGAGCGTTCTCAAAATTTTTTTTATTCCCAGACCTTAAGAGTGTCAGTCTATTTTGTAATTGAGATGCAACAGCTCTGACATCAGCTTCAATGCTTTTTCGATTTTCTAAAATATATGCTTCGGCTATAACAACTGACTGATTTATTGCTCTACTAGTATTTTCGCTGAACCAAACCTCAACCCCACTTTTAATAAATAATGCAGAACCTAGTGAAACTAATAATGTTGGAGTTAATGCTATCATGGAAAGAACCCAAACCAACCTAACTTGCAAACGAGAACCTGCTAATTTTTTCCTTCTTTTAAACCATAAATCTATTAGTCTTCTAACTACCAACATCACCAAAGCAATAAGAATTAATGAATCAATAGCTAAAAATGCTCTGACATTTTCCCTTTTGAATATGTATTCCTCTAAATCATTGATAGCTAAGAAAGTAGCTATAGCAAAAACAATTGCACAAAATAGAAAGAAAAATGCAATATATCTCTCAATAGACTGAAAGTAATAGTTTTCTTGCTTCTTTAAAGAAAATTCTTCTAATGTGTCATCAGACATAAAATTACCTAAATTAAATAAACTAAACTATTTTTGGTTGATTCAGAGCAACATAGTTGCATTTTAGCATCACTATGTCTAGCGTGGTATAGAAATATTTAAATCTTTAATTTTTTTTCTTAGAGTATTTCTATTAATTCCTAGTAAAAGAGCAGCTTTATGCTGATTTCCTCCTGTTACATTTAAACAAATCTCTATTAATGGTTTTTCAATAGCATTTATGACTTTGTTGTACAAACCAGCTGGTGGTAAATTTGGTTTATAATTTGAAAATAAATCATTAATTAGGCTTTCAAAATTTTTAGATAAATTACTGTTTTTAATGTTTTTTATACTGTTTTTTTGAATTTCAAGATGCAAATTTTGTTCTACAACATCAGATGAAATTTCTTTATCAGAGTTTAAAATACTTACCCTTTTTATAAAATTTTCTAATTCTCTGATATTCCCCGGCCAAAAATATTCGGATAAAAGCTCTGAGGCTTTAGAACTAAAAAATTTTTCTGGCAAACCTTCTTTGATATTTTTCTTTAAAAAGTAATTAACAAGGAGAGGAATATCACTTTTTCTGTCTCGTAAAGGTGGAACAATTATAGGTATAACATTTAAGCGAAAAAATAGATCTTTTCTAAAAACACCATTTTGAACCATTTTTTCAAGTTGATTTTGAGAAGCAGAAATAATACGAGCATTTGTTTTTATTGTATTACTTCCACCAATAGGTGTGTATTCCCTCTCTTGTAATACCCGTAAAAGTCTTGTCTGTGCAGAGAAAGGCATATCGCCTATCTCATCTAAGAATAACGTACCATTACTAGCTTGCCCAAACTTTCCTTCATGACGAGTAGTTGCTCCTGTAAAAGCTCCTTTTTCATGACCAAATAATTCACTTTCAATTAATTCTTTAGGAATAGCAGCCATATTTAAAGCTACAAAAGGTTTATTTTTTCTATCGCTTAATTCATGAATTGTTTTAGCAATAACTTCTTTTCCAGTTCCTGACTCGCCTGAAATAAGAACTGATAGATCATTTGTGACTACTTTAGAAATAACTTTGAACACATCTTGCATAGATGAAGAGCTACCTATCAGAGAAAAACTATCATCTAAATCAATTTTAATAGAATAATCTATTTTTTGAGTTTTAGATTGCAATGCTCTCTCGATAGCAATCAACAAGTCATTTATATCAAATGGTTTAGGAAGGTATTCAAAAGCTCCTTCCTGATTAGACCTTACTGCTGTATGAAGATTACTTTTTGCACTCATAACTATTATAGGTAAATTCTCTCTAATTTTTTTTATTTTTGGTATTAAGTCTATTCCATCGCCATCAGGCATAATCACATCAGTAAGAACTATATCCCCCCGTCCAGATTTTATTTCATCCATTAATTCATTAGCATTTTTTAAAGAAGTGACTTCATATCCTGCCCTAAGTAATGACTCAGATAAAATGAGTCTTAAAGAGTTATCATCATCTGTTAATAATACATTATAATTTTTCATACTTTACCTATTAATATTTTGCTACCGGTAAACTAACAGAAAAAATTGTATAACCATCTTTGTTCCTATGGTTAATAGTACCTTGATGATCAGAGGCGATTTTTAAAGCCATAGGCAACCCTAAACCAGAACCATCAAATTTTGAAGTAATAAATGGATCAAAAATTTGATCCAATATCTCACTAGGCACACCTACACCTTTATCTTTAATGGATATTTCTATTGGAAGAAAAGATCTCTTCATACTTCCCGATTCAATATTTTTAAATTGCACATCACTATTAAAAGAAGTATTTACAAAAATTTTCCCTGATTTACCTATAGCTTCAACTGAGTTTTTAATTAAATTAGTGAACAATTGAACAAGACTATCTTTGTCACCTTCAATATAAGGAAGAGAAGGGTCATAAGACTCAATAAATTCTATATCTTTTCCAAAACCTACTCTAGCAGCAGTTAACACACTACTAAGTACATCGTGAATATTAAGCGTTTTAAAATAACTTGACCGATCATTATCAAATAATGACATTTTGTCAACAAGGTGAACAATTCTATCAATTTCTTCTTTAATTATTTTGATGAATTTCTTATCTGATTCTGATGTATTTGTCTCAAGTAATTGGACTGCACCACTAATTGAAGATAGAGGTGTTTTAATTTCATGTGACATTAAGCTTGAAAAACCACTTAAAGATAAATTATTTTTTTTTATATTATGGAGTTGATCATGTTTTCCATAAGAAAAATTTTCAAACAAAAGCATACCTAAATCTTCTTCGTCATTCATTTTACTAAAAAAAATATTTATATAATTTTCTCCCTTTCCAAAAACATCAACCTTTATATTTTTTTCCTTAAAAGAAAAATTTAAATTTAATGATTTTTCTATAGATTCTATAATATTTTTTTCAAAAGAAATAATATCATTTAATTTTTTTCCAATTACATTCTTTGAACTAATGCTTAAATAATCTTCTGCATAATTATTTAAATATAAAATTTTAAGATTACCCTGGATTATTAATAAAGATATAGGTATACTAGAAAATAAATAATCTAAATTTTCAATTTGTTTTTTATCAATCTTCATTTATATTCTTCTTAATTTAAAAAATAATTTTTTAAATTTTTTATAACAAATTTAGGGCACTTGGAGTTAATTATCTTTTTTTCTAAACTGATATTTGAATTATTTTGATGAAATAAATATCTACTTAAATGTTTGCGAGCAATTCTAACACCAAGTTCAATTCCATAATGTGATAAAATTTCATCATAATGTTGTTTTATAAGAGCGTATTTTTCATAAGTATTTATTTTATTAAAAGAAGGCAATTTACCAATTCCTGATAAAATTTCTAAAAGAACCCAAGGCCTTCCAATCGCAGCCCTACCCACCATTACACCATCTGCAAGCGATTCATCTAAAGCTTGTTGAGCGGATTTTGCATCATATATATCACCATTTACAACAACTGGGATTGAAACACTTTCTTTTACCTTACGAACTTTTTTCCAATTAGCAAAATCCTTATAAAATTGACATCTAGTTCTCCCATGAACAGATAACATTTTTACTCCATTATCTTCAGCTTTTATAGCAATATCCGGTGCATTCAAATTATTTTCATCCCAACCTAATCTCATTTTTAATGTAACCGGAATTTTTACAGAATTTACAACAGATTGTATTATATTCAATGCATCACATGAATTTCTCATTAGCGCTGAGCCAGAGAGTTTTCCTGTAACTTTTTTTGAAGGGCACCCCATATTAATATCAATAATGTCAGCACCAAGTTGTTCACAGTACTTAGCAGATTCTCCCATCAAATAAGGATCATTACCTAAAATTTGAATAATAAACAAAGAGCTATTTTTATTCCTAGATAATTTTTTCTCAACTTTAGAGTTGGAGTAAATTATTTCCTTACTTGCAATCATTTCTGAAAAAGAAGGAATTGATGTAAATGAGGATAAAATCTTCCTAAAGGGGTAATCAGTAATACCTGTCATTGGAGCCATAAGAACAGGCTGTTTATTAATTACATTCTGCAGAATATTTATCATAAGAAATAATTTATTTGAATAGTTAAAACTTAAATAATATATTATAAATATCATATATACTACTGATTTAAATTTTATTGCAATTAAATATATTTGTATTTATATCATTATTATTACTGGAGGGTAAATTTGATAATTACATCACTATTACTCGCGGGTGGTGAAGGTTCAAGATTGAATAGTGCGACACCCAAGCAATATATAAAATTAAATAACATACCTATGATATGCTACTCAATTAATAGATTTTTAAATAATAAAAAAATTGATAACATAAAAATAATTATCAGCAAAAAACATATTGAATATTTTAATGAGATAAATCAACTATACCTATCTAAAGGCATTAAATTGGATAAACCTATTTTTGGTGGGAAAACCAGACAAGAATCTGTATATAATGGCCTTAAGGCTCTAAACAAAAACAAACCTGATTTTATAATTATTCATGATTGCGCTAGGCCATTTTTAGAGAATAAAGTTTTAAATTCTATCATTATAAAAGTAAAGAAAAATTTTGGTGTTGTACCATATGAACCTATAAATGATTCTTTAAAGGAGTATAGCGAAGTTAAAAAGAATTACACATTTGTGGATAGAAAAAAAATCATAAAAATTCAAACTCCTCAAATTTTTTGTTATAAAAGTTTATTTGATTCATATTCAAATTCAATAAATATTAATAACTTTACTGATGACTCATCTATAGCTGAAAGTAATAATATTCCTATTAAATTTATTAAAGGAAATGAAAATAACTTTAAAATTACTTCCTCATTTGATCTAATTAAAGCGAAAACAATTATGAAAAAAAATACCGTACAATATAGAGTTGGACAAGGTTTTGATGTACATCAATTTACTTCTGGAGAATATATAAAACTTTGCGGCATAAAAATTCCGTTTAGTAAATCTCTTTTAGGTAATTCAGATGCTGATGTTGCACTTCATTCTCTAACTGATGCTATCCTAGGTTCTATAGGAAAAGGTGATATTGGAGAATATTTTCCTGACGATACAGATGTTTGGAAAAATAAAGAATCATCAATATTTGTTAAACATGCATTAAATCAGTTAAAAAAAATGAATGGAAATATTGTGAATATTGATATGACTATAATTTGCGAAAAACCAAAAATACAAAAATACAAAAACAAAATGATAAATAAAATTTCTAAATTAACCGGTTTGAATATAACTAATATTAATATAAAAGGAACCACCACTGAGGGTTTAGGTTTTTTAGGGCGAAAAGAAGGTGTTGCTTGTCAAACAATCATTTTAATTAACTTAAAATAAATACATGAATAATAAATTAAAATTTTTTTTCTATAAAATTATTTCCACATGGTTTAACTTAGGTTTAGTCAAGTATTTTCCAGGAACTGTAGGCTCAATTGCTTCATTACCATTTGCAGCTTTATTTGTTTACTACGGAGGCCATTACCTTTTAATTTTTTTTACAATTATTTTTTTTATTATCGGAGTTATAATATCAAACAAATATAGCAAACTAATTAATAAAAAAGACCCATCAGAAATAGTAATTGATGAAGTAGTTGGTCAATGGTTTGTCCTTATATTTGTTCCTTTAGATTTTTCATTATATCTATTAGCTCTAATTATTTTTAGATTCTTTGATATATTAAAACCTTGGCCAATCAAGGTGTTAGAGAAAAAATATGACGGAGGTTTTGGAATAATGATAGACGACATCTTTGCAGCAATATATTCTGTAATAATATTTTTTCTCATTACCAATATTTTTTCATTATGAATAATAATTATATAGTTGCAAAAAAAGTAGTAAATAAACTATCTAATCTAAATCTAATGCTGGTATCAGCAGAATCATGCACCGGCGGACAAATTGCATCTACCATAATTGATGTGCCTGGCTCATCAAGAGTCTTTGATAGAGGTTTTGTAACCTATCACAACAATTCTAAAATAGATTTACTCGGAGTTCCCAAAGAATTAATTGAAGTAAAAGGAGCAGTAAGTGAAGAAGTTGCAATTTCAATGGCACAAGGAGCAATTAAAAAATCAAAATCCTCTATTGCAATTGCTTGCACAGGAATAGCTGGCCCTTCTGGTGGAAATCAAGATAAACCAGTTGGGTTAGTATTTATAGCTTTAATTTATGATAAAAAAATAGTATGCATTAAAAAAAATTATGGAAATATTGGAAGGTCTTTAATTAGAAAATTATCTACTAAATCAGCATTAAATTTAATTTTAGATATTTAGTTTTTGTTAAAAAAATAATTATGAAAAGTAAAAACTCTATCCCTTTTTTTATAACTTTAATTTCCGTTACTGCAGCAGGGCCAGTAGCAATGCAGTTGTATATCCCTTCAGTCCCTGCAATTACTAAAGATTTTGAAGTTTCTCTTGGTGTTGCACAATTTGCTTTTAGTTTATCTTTAATTACTATGGCCATATCAATGTTATTCTACGGACCATTATCTGATAAATATGGGAGAAAACAAATATTAATATATGGTATGATACTTTTTATAACCGGTTCTATTGTATCATTGGTATCTAATAGTATCTATATATTAATTTTTGGAAGGATTATACAATCAATAGGGGGTGCTGGTGGCCTTGTTATATCAAGAGCTATTGTAAGGGACATTTATGGGCCCAAAAACGCAGCAAGAGTTCTAGGAACTTTAATAACTATTTTTATAGCAGCACCAATGATAGCTGTAATAATTGGCGGATTTATTTCTGAATACTATGGCTGGAGGTCTGTTTTTGTTGCTTCTTTTTTTATTGGTATATTAATTTTAATACTAATTATATTTTTCCTTCCACAATTGAAAAATAGTAAAAACCAAATACAAAGTTTTAAATCAACGTATCAAGCTTATTTTAAACTTTTAAAATCTCCAGTATTCCTTGGATTCTCTATGCAAGGGGCTTTTGCTCCTGGTGCATTTATGTCTTTCATGGCAATAGGCCCATACTTAATGATTATTGAACTTGACCGACCTCCATCAGAATTTGGAATATACTTTGGTATAGTTACTTTAATTTTTATGATAGCAAATTATGTTGGTGGTAAGTATTCAAAACCAGTAGGTATAGAAAAAATGGTTTTTATTGGGGCTATTATTTCTGTATTTGCTGGAATATCTGGTCTAACATTATATCTTTACTTTGGCCTAACAGTTTTTTTGATGTTTCTAATTCAAACAATTAGCTCTATTGGAAATGGAGTCGCAATGCCAAGCTCTCAAATCGGTGCAATGAATGTTAATCCTAGTGTATCAGGAACTGCATCAGGTGCAGCGGCATTCTTTCAAACTATAATTAGCGCTTTATTTGCACAAACTGTATCATCGATTAATTACGACATGGCACTTGTTTTATTTTTAGCAACCTTATTAGCTGCACTAGGTGCGCTAAGCTTTGGCTCAATTCCTATTTTATATAAAAAATAAACTTTAATTTGGAGAATAATCTTGAAAGCAATAATTGTTGAAAAACCTGGTAGTTTTGATGTTTTAAAATTGAGAGATATAAAGGAACCTTTTCCTGATGAAAATCAAGTTAAGATCAAGGTAGCTTATTGCTCATTAAATCCATTAGATACACATTCAAGGGCAGCAAGAGTTTCTTGGGGAGCTCCGAAAATGCCGTATACACCAGGATATGAATATTCGGGTAAAATTATAGATATAGGGAATAAAGTTGATAAAAGCTTTTTAGGAAAAAAAGTTTCTGTTGTTGGTCAATGGGGAGGTAATGCAGAATTTGCAATTGCTGATATAAACAAAGTTATTCAACTGCCAGAATATATAGATTGGAAAACCGCTTCATGTATATCAACTTGCGGCCCAACAGCTTGGCACTTAGTAAACTCTGCTGGAAAAGTAAAAAATGGAGATAAAGTATTAATTCATTCTGCAGCTGGTTCAGTCGGAATTTTAACATGTCAAATAGCTAAATCAAAAGGGGCTTCAGTATTTGGTCTAGTTGGAAGTAAAAACAGAATAGAATATGCAAAAGAATTTGGATATGATTTTTTAATTAATAGAAATGAAATTGACTGGAACAATGAAATTCAAAAAATTACTGAGGAAAAAGGCGTTAATGTTATTTTTGATGGTGTAGCTGGAAAAGAAGCTGAAAAAAATTATAAAATAATTGCCCCTCTTGGAAAAATTATTTACCTAGGTCAAACCGCAGGTCCTCCCCCAAAGATAAATATTTCAGATTTAATTGCTAAATCTATAACTGTTAGTGGTTTTGTTCAATTTTTCCATCAAATGAAATCGAACTTTCATGAAAATAATGAATTATACCGAAAAATTTCGAAAGGTGAATGGAAAATCCCAATAAATAAAATTGCTTCTTTAAATGATGTACCAGAACTACACAAATTATTTGAGGAAAGGAAACTTTTAGGAAAAACATTAATAAAAATTGGCGGAGAATTATAAAAATATTTTAGATGAATTTACTTTTTTCCATAAACTTCTTTAGCACGTAGTTCAAAAGCATCGATCATTTTATCAGCAGCTCTGTTAAAAACAGTGCCTATTAGTTTTTCCAGAACAAGTGATTTAAATTCAAAATCTATATCAAAAAACACTTCCGTTTCTCTCGAGTCATCCATACTAATAAATTTCCAATAATTATTCATATATCTAAATGGACCGTCTACATATTTAACATTAATTTCTTCTGGATAAGTAAAAATAACTTCTGAAGTAAATTTTTCTCTAAACATCTTAAAACCAATTACAAGGTCAGCTAGTATGATATTATTTTCTTTAGTATTTATACGAGATGCTAAGCACCAAGGAAGGAACTCTGAGTAAGAATTAATATCTAAAACTAAATCACATAATTCATTTTTAGTGTATGAAAGTTTTTTTGTTTTTGATAGTTTTGGCAATTTAATTAATTATTTATTTGAGTTAATTTATTTCTTTTAAGGTTTATAAAATCATCACCTGCAAAAAAAGATGATCTAGTCATTGGAGATGATGAAACCATTAAAAAACCTAACTCATAAGCAATTTTTTTAAATGCAGAAAATTGACTTGGGGATACAAAACGGTCCACGCCAATATGTTTTATTGTTGGCTGTAAATATTGTCCAATTGTAACAAAATCAACCAAGTGGCTCCGCATATCCCTTAAAACACCTATAACTTCATCATTAGTTTCACCTAAACCAACCATTATTCCTGATTTTGTAAAAATATTTTTATTAATTTCTTTAGCTTTTTTTAAAAGATCTAGACTATGGTTATATGAAGCCCCAGGTCTAACTTTCTTATATAATCTTGAAACAGTTTCAAGATTATGATTAAAAACATCTGGTTTAGCATTTATAATTTTGGTTATTACATTTTTTTTTCTAAGAAAATCAGGTGTTAAAATTTCAATTGTCGATGTAGGGGAATGAAGTCTTATTTCTTTAATTACTTCACAGAAATGTGAAGCACCTCCATCATATAAATCATCCCTATCAACTGAGGTAATAACAACATGATTCAAATTTAGTCTTTTTACAGCCGAAGCTACATTGAATGGTTCAAATTTATCAACAGCATTAGGCTTTCCAGTTGCAACATTACAAAATGCACACGCTCTAGTACATACTTCCCCTAAAATCATAAAAGTAGCATGACCTTTTTTCCAACATTCACCAATATTAGGACACGATGCTTCTTCGCAAACCGTATTAAGACTCAAGTCTCTCATTATCTTTTTTGTTTTAAGGTACTCTATGCTTGTAGGCGCTTTAACTCTTATCCAGTCTGGTTTTCTTTTAATTGGATTGTCTGGTAAATTTACTTTTTCTGGGTGACGGATCATTTTTACTCTTTTATTTTTAATACTTGTTATACATGAATAGCTTTATTAAATGCCTCTAAAACTGATTCATGCATCATTTCAGATAAAGTTGGGTGAGGAAAAACTGTATTCATTATGTCTTCTTCTGTAGCCTCTATATTTTTTGCTATAGAATAACCTTGAATTAATTCAGTTACATCTACTCCAATCATATGTGCCCCTAATAGCTCTCCAGTACTCGCTTCAAATATTGTTTTAACAAAACCCTCTTCTTCACTTAAAGCAATAGCTTTACCATTCGCCTTAAATGGAAACTTACCAACCTTAATACTATAACCTTTATTTTTTGCCTGAGCTTCGGTCATACCTATACTGGCTACTTGAGGTATACTATATGTACACCCTGGAATGTTTGATAAATTTAAAGGTTTTATTCCTTTTTTATTTACAATTTTCTCAACACAGATTATTGCTTCATGCATAGCTTTATGAGCAAGCCAAGGGCCTCCAACTAAATCACCAATCGCATAGATATTATCTTCACCAGTTCTATAAAATTCATCAACTATTATGTGGCCGTTATTAACTTTAATTTTTTCAAATTTATCTATACCTATATTTTCAATATTACCCTGAATTCCGACAGCTAAAATAACTTTATCAAATTCTTTAATTGACGAATTATTTTTTGTTATCATCGTTGCTGAAATATTTGATTTATTTATTTTTAAACTTTCAACACTAGTTTCACAAATAATATTTATTCCACTTTTTTTAAATATATTTTTTGCAAACTCTGACACATCTTCATCTTCCACAGGAAGTATCCTATTTTGTATTTCAACTACAGTTACATCAACATTTAAAGCATTATAAAAACTTGCAAATTCAATTCCAATTGCACCAGAACCAATAATTAAGATAGAAGAAGGCAAACTCTTAGGAAGCATCGCATCTTTATAATTCCATATGTTAACACTATCGGATTTTATATTTTTTAAATTTCTAGATCTTGCACCAGTAGCAAGAATTATATTTTTAGCTTTTAACTCAATAGTATTATTTCCTTGCTCAACAACCAACGTATTTTTACCAGCTATTTTTCCATAACCTTTAATTAGATCAACTTTATTTTTCTTTAATAAATAATTAACACCATTAGTTAGTTTTTTAGATACTTCTCGACTTCTATTAACTATCTTCTCTAAATTGAATTTAGGATTTTCAATAGAAATACCATATTTATCAACATTTTTTATTAATTCAAAAACTTCTGCTGATTTAAGAAGTGCTTTTGTAGGGATGCAGCCCCAATTTAGACATATACCGCCAACATTTTCTTTCTCAATACAAGCAGTTTTTAAACCTAATTGAGAGGCCTTGATCGCAGCGACATAACCAGCAGGCCCTCCTCCTAAAACTAACAAGTCATATAAATTTTTTTTAACCATAATAATAATTTAAATTCTTTATAACATCATTGAAACAGGGTCTTCTATAAACTCTTTAAATTGAGTTAAGAATTTTGAACCAACGGCTCCATCAACTACTCGGTGGTCACATGAAAGAGTACAAGTCATTATGTTTGCTATAGATAAAGCACCATCTTTAACTATTGCCCTCTCTTCTCCTTTACCAACTGCTAAAATAGCTCCTTGAGGAGGGTTAATAACTGCTGCAAACTCTTTAATTCCATACATTCCTAAATTTGATATAGAAAATGTACCCCCTTTATAATCTTCAGGCATTAGTTTATTATTATTAGCTTTATCAACTAAGTCTTTCATTTCATTTGAAATCTCGGCAAGTCCTTTTTGATTTGCATCTCTAATAACTGGAGTTATAAGGCCTTCATCCAATGCAACAGCAATTGAAATGTCTATATTTTTATATTGAATAATAGATTCTTTTGACCAACTAGAGTTAGTTTCTGGAACCTTTGATAAAGCCTGTGCAACAGCACTAATTACAAAATCATTAATTGAAAGTTTAAACCTACCATCTTTAGAACGACTATTTAGGTCCTTTCTTAAAGATAATAATTCATCAATTTCACAATCAACTGTGAGGTAAAAATGTGGAATTTCTTGTTTGGATTGAGAAAGCCGTTCTGCAATAATTTTTCGCATGTTTGAGTTAGGTATTTTAACAAAATTTTCTGAAGAATTTTTACTCAAAAACTCCTCGTTTAAGTTTTTCTCACTGACTTTTGGATTACCCAAAAAAGAAAGAATATCATTTTTAATTACCCTTCCTCTTGGGCCAGTCCCAGATACTTTTGATATATCTAAATTAGCCTGTAAAGCCATTCTTTTAGCAAGAGGACTAGCTATCACTCTTTTTAAATCATTCTCAATATTAATTACATTATCTGTCACAAGAGAACTTTCGATTGGAATTTCTGTTTTTTCTTCAGAAATTATCTCTTTTTTGTTTTCGATTACTGCTTTATCGATTGCTGTATCTTCTTGAGACGAATCATCAATTGTTTCTAGGTTATCTAATGAACTCTTATCCTCGCCTTCCTCTAGCATTAAAGCAATGACTTTATTTACAGGAACAGAATTGGTGCCTTCAGGAACAATAATTTTAGAAAAAACCCCATCTTCAACTGCTTCAACTTCCATCGTTGCTTTATCAGTTTCAACTTCAGCAATTATATCACCAGCTACAACATTATCGCCTTCTTTAACTAACCACTTGGTGAGAGAGCCCTCCTCCATTGTAGGTGATAAGGCAGGCATTTTTACAGAAATAGGCATCTTGTTCTCCTAAACTTATAAATAACAGACCGTCTTTGCAGCATTCACCACCTCTTCAACACTTGGCAAAGCCAATTTTTCAAGATTTGCTGCATAAGGCATAGGTACACTTTTACCAGTAACCCTTATAGGGGGTGCATCTAAATCGTCGAATGCTTTTTCTATAATTATTGATATCAGTTCAGATGCAATTCCACAAAAAGACCAACCTTCCTCAACAATAACAACCCTATTAGTTTTTTTTACAGAATTAATTAAAGTTTCAATATCTAATGGTTTTAATGTCCTTAAGTCAATGACTTCACAGTTAATATTTTCATTTTTTGATAGATGATTAGCAGCTTCGATTGCTAATTTTACTGAAATTGAATACGCAATAACAGTTACATCACTACCGTCAATAATTTTATTTGCTTTCCCAATTGGGATTAATAAATTCTCTTCGGAGGGCATATCAAACTTTTCTCCATACAATAATTCATTTTCTAGAAAAACAACTGGGTTAGGATCCAATATAGATGATTTGAGTAAGCCTTTAGCATCAGATGCAGAGTAAGGAGCAACTACTTTGAGTCCTGGGACCTGTGAATACCATGAAGCAAAATTTTGAGAATGTTGAGCTGCAACTCTGGATGCAGCACCGTTAGGTCCCCTGAAAACTATTGGGACAGAAATACTCCCTCCAGACATATAAAGTGTCTTTGCAGCAGAGTTGATAATATGATCAATTGCTTGCATTGCAAAATTAAAAGTCATGAATTCAATAATAGGTTTTAACCCCCTAAAGGCAGCACCAACACCTATACCAGCAAAACCATGTTCAGTTATCGGGGTATCTATAATTCTTTTAGGCCCAAATTCGTCTAATAAACCTTGACTAACCTTATATGCACCTTGGTACTCACCTACTTCTTCCCCCATTAAAAACACTCTATCATCTTTTCTCATTTCTTCAGCAATTGCATCTCTTAGGGCTTCTCTAACAGTTAAGTTATTTTCATTAAAAGTATCCTGATTAATATGATCATTAATCTCTTTTGAATTTTGATTAGCTAAACTTTTAGTTTCATTAGTAGTCTCTTTAAGTTTATTCTTTGGCTGATGATCTATTTGATCTAATTCTTTTTTAGTTTGCTCACTATCTTCTTGCAACTGAGCTATTACTGTATTAACAGAAACATCCTCTGATCCTTCAGGAACAATAATTTTAGACAATATTCCACTTTCAGTAGCTTCTATTTCCATAGTTGCTTTGTCAGTTTCAATTTCGGCTATAACATCACCTATTTGAACTGTATCACCTTCTGAAATTAACCATTTGGCTAATGTCCCCTTTTCCATTGTTGGAGATAGTGCCGGCATTGTGATATGAATAGTCAATAATATTTCTTTCTGAATATGAGCGTGTTAATCATTAATATAAATATCCGTATATAATTCTTCTGGTTTAGGCTCTGGACTTTGTTCCGCAAAAAGCGCCGCTTCAGCAATAACTTTTTTTATATCTTTGTCCATTTCTTTTAACTCTGATTCTGAGGTAAGTTTTTTTTCAATCAAGTGCTCACCAAAAGAGATAATAGGATCGCNTTCTGACCTTATCTTCTTCACTTCTTCCCTTGATCTGTATTTTGCTGGATCAGACATTGAATGTCCCCTATACCTATATGTCATAGCTTCAATTATATATGGGCCTTTGCCTGATTTTGTATGTTTAATAGCTTTCTCAACAGCTTTTTTTACATCCAGTATACTCATCCCATCTACTTCTGAACCAGAAATACCAAAAGCTTCGCCTCTTTTATATAACTTTTTTTGTATAGTAGATCTAGTAATTGAAGTTCCCATAGCATATTGATTATTTTCAATTATATAAATCACAGGCAGAGACCACAAAGCAGCCATATTATAAGATTCATGAACTTGACCCTGGTTTGCTGAACCATCACCAAAATATGCTAGAGTTACTTGATCATTATCTAGGTATTTATTTGCAAATGCAATTCCAGTTCCTAAAGTTGTAGATGCACCTACTATCCCATGGCCGCCATAAAAACTCTTCTCTTTAGCAAACATATGCATAGAGCCACCCTTACCCTTTGAACACCCAGTAGCTTTACCTGCTAATTCTGCCATAACAAATTTTGGTTCAACACCCGCAACTAACATATGGCCATGATCTCTGTAAAGGGTAATGGTTGCATCATCTTGGCTGATAGCTGATTGGGCACCAACTACTACAGCCTCTTGACCTATATATAAATGACAAAAACCACCTATAAGACCCATACCATACATCTGGCCCGCTTTTTCTTCAAAACGGCGAATTAGTTGCATGTAATAATAGTAATCTAGTTTATTATTATTTAGCGACGATAGACCATGAGAAATTTCATTCATAGGAGTATTCTAACATAAATTTTGTATTCTAAGATATAATTACATATGTTAATTCTTCAATAAAGAATTGTTTAAAAATTAATTATACATGTAATTATTTATAAGATTTAGTCTATTAGTAACAAATTTATAAGAAATTTGTCATATTAATGATTATTTGTATAAACTATGAAGTCATTAGGGTGCGAAAATCCCAGTTTTTTTCTTGCTTGTTCATCTAAAAGATCCAAATCTAAGCTAGAATACCTTAATCCTTGAGAAACCTTTTCACTTTCATCCCTTTTACTTTTAAGAATATAAAGCTGGTTTTCAGCAACTTTATTCTTTTGAGTCAATGAAACCCATGCAATAACTCCCCTTTTACCTTCAACAAAGCTAATACCAAAATAAATTATTACTAATATTAATAGAAAAGGGGCTAATGCTGCTCTGGTCCTACGTCTAATCTCAAAAATAATACTCATGAAAATATTGAATCATATTAAATATAAAGACGTCAAATAATCAGTAATATGATTTATTAATTATCTTAAACTGTTGCATATAAGACTCAACGACTCTTTCTAAATGGGAAATCACTAAGAGCACCTAATGACCCTAATTCCTCATCTATTCTAATTAATTGATTATACTTAGAAGTTCTATCTGACCTTGCCAGAGAGCCTGTTTTAATTTGTTCAGAATTGGTAGCAACTGCAATATCTGCTATTGTCTCATCTTCCGTCTCACCAGATCTATGAGAAATAATAGGATTAAATTTATTTTTTTGTGCAAACCTAATTGTATCAATGGTTTCAGATAATGTTCCAATCTGATTGGGTTTAATTAAAATAGCATTGCCTGCTTCTTTTTGTACTCCCTCTTTTAATCGCTCTATGTTTGTTACAAACAAATCATCCCCAACCAATTGAATTTTACTTCCTAATGCAGAAGTAAGATCTCTCCAACCTTCCCAATCATCTTCAGCCATTCCATCTTCGATTGAAATAATAGGGTAATTATTCACTATGTTCTCATAAAACTTTATCATATCTTCACTATTTCTCGATATATTTTCACCCTTAAACTCATATTTCCCATCTTTATAAAATTCAGTTGATGCTATGTCTAATGCAATAGAAATATCATCTCCTGGATTATATTTTGAGTCATTAATTGATTTTAGCAATAAATCTAAAGCTTCATTAGTGTTAGATAGAAAAGGAGCAAAGCCTCCTTCATCACCAATATTTGTGTTAAGACCTAATTTGAGTAGATTTTTTTTTAAAGATTTAATAACATTATAGCCCATTTCAATTGTTTCAATAAATGAATTAGCTGATACGGGTATAATCATAAACTCTTGAAATNTCTATAGGATTATCAGCATGAGCTCCACCATTTAAAATATTCATCATAGGAATTGGTAAAGAGTTTGCCGAAGGTCCACCGATATACTTATATAATGGTAGACCTAGTTCTATAGCGCTTGCTTTTGCAACAGCAAGCGATACACCAAGAATAGCATTTGCTCCCAAAACACTCTTGTTAGAAGTTCCATCTACTTCTATCATAGTATTATCAATTAATCTTTGCTCATGAGAATCAAGACCAGAAAGAACATCAAAAA
>NZXH01000025.1 GCA_002701885.1 Rhodospirillaceae bacterium
TATTGAAACATTTCCTAAAGAAATGAAAGACGTACATTTAAGAGGCCATGAGATTGGTGTTCATGGTTACTCTCACGAAAACCCAATAGCTATGACTAGAGAACAAGAAACAGCAGTACTAGATAAGTGTATAGGTTTGATAAAAAAATTAACAGGTAACAAACCTAGAGGTTATGTTGCGCCATGGTGGGAATTTTCTAATGTTACAAACGAACTTCTTCTTGAAAGAGGTATAATGTATGATCACTCTTTAATGCATCATGATTTTCAACCTTATTATGTTAGGGTGGGCGACTCTTGGACGCCAATAGATTATTCCCAGCACCCTAAGACTTGGATGAAACCTCTTAAAAGAGGCAAAGAGACTGACTTAATAGAAATTCCAGCTAATTGGTATACAGACGACCTTCCTCCAATGATGTTTATAAAGAAGTCTCCTAATAGTCATGGCTTTGTTAATCCAAGAGATATTGAACAAATGTGGAAAGATCAGTTTGATTGGGTTTACCGAGAACATGATTATGCTGTTTTTACAATGACCATTCACCCAGATGTATCAGGAAGGCCTCAAGTTTTAATGATGCATGAAAGACTTCATGATCATATAAGCAATCACCCTGGTGTACGCTTTTGTACTTTTGAAGAGATCGCTAAAGATTTTAAGAAACGATCACCTCGTAAATCTTCTAAGTCAAAAAAACGTTAATCTAGTTTAAAGTGTGCGGATTATGCGGAGTTTTAGGGCCTGAAACACATTGGAGTGACACTTCGGGTGAGTTTGTTCGTCTCAGGAAAGGTAAAACAAGATTATCTGATCGTTCTTATCAGCTGCAAATCTTGAACTTTATTTTGAGTCAAAATGGTTTTAGTGCCTCTGATTGGCAAGGAGCTTCATATTTAGTATCTAACGGTAAAGGTTCAACAGAGATAGCATCACATGTCTCTGCTGTTTGGTCTGTAATAGAAAATATGGGAAAACAATCATTTGACCCTCTGAATAAAGACTTTTTAAATAAAATATCTTTATTAACTCCCGAAAAACAAAAATGAAACAAGAACATAAAAATTCCATACCTATAAATGTTATAACTGGTTTTCTAGGCTCTGGTAAAACTTCTTTATTAAGGGACTTATTAAAACTAAAAAGCATGTCGAATACCTTAGTTTTAGTAAACGAATTTGGTGAAGTAGGTCTTGATCATGAAATGATTGAACACCTCGATGAAGATACTGTGTTATTACAATCAGGTTGTGTATGTTGTACAATTAGAGAGGATCTAACATCAACATTATTAGAAATTTTAGATAAAAAACATACTAAAAAAATCAACTTTACTAGAGTGATCCTCGAAACTACAGGTTTAGCAGATCCTTCTCCTATAATTTATTCAATTTGTAATGGTAAAATTATTAAGAATTATTATCGTTTAAGTAATGTTGTTACTACAGTGGATGCTGTAAATGGTATTTTTCACATGGATAATAATTATGAGTCTAAAAAGCAAATTGCTGTTTCGGATAGAGTTATAGTTACAAAAACTGATTTAAGTAAAAAAAACCTACCAGAAATGGTTGATAAAATTAGAAATTTAAACCCCGGTGTGCCTGTATCATACAATGATAAAAAATTTTCTATAAATAAGTTATTTAAGGAGGATCTTTTTTCAATTGACAATAAAACTAATGAAGTAAAAAAATGGATAGACTCTGAAGGGGATAAAACTGAACATAGGCATGTGCATGATTATAACCGGCATAATGAAGAAATCTATTCATTTAATTTAACATTTAAGGAAAAAATTAATTGGACTACATTTGGAATATGGCTAACTATGCTTTTGCATTATCATGGAGAAAACATACTTCGTGTTAAGGGTATATTGAATATAATTGGATCCAAGACTCCTGTTGCAATACATGGAGTTCAGCATTTAATTCACCAGCCGATGCATATGCAATCATGGCCAGACTCAAATCGAGAAAGTAGGTTGGTATTTATATTAAAAAATATTGATTCATCAGATATACTTAAGTCCTTGGAAATATTTAATAAATTAGGTGGAATAAATACAGAATGATTATTAAAAATGGATAATGATTTATCTAAATATACTATAACTGATCTTTCGACCTTTTTAAGAGATAAGAAGGTAGATGCGCTTGAGCTATTTGAGTATTTTTTTGAAAAAATAAAAAGTTATAAAGATAAGAATATATTTATCTCTTTGAATGAAGAGCGGTCACGTTTTGAGGCTGAAAAAAGTTCAAAAAGATATAAAGAAGATAATTTTTTGGGTCCTTTGGACGGAGTTCCTATGTCATGGAAGGATCTAATTGACATAAAAGGGTATAAAACCACATCTGGGTCCTTAATACATAAGCAAATAAAACCAGCAAAGAAAGATGCAAAAATTGTATCTAATTGCAGCAAGGTGGGTATGATCGTTCTAGGAAAACTTAATTTAACAGAATTTGCATTTTCTGGGGTAGGAATTAATCCTCATTATGGAACTCCAAAAAATTCATTCAGTAACAGTAAAGGTTACATTCCAGGTGGGTCTTCTTCAGCATCAGCAGTTTCTGTTGCGGCAGGTCTTTCACCTGTTTCTATAGGCACAGATACAGGTGGGTCAGTACGCATCCCAGCCTCAATGAATGGGCTGATTGGGTATAAGTCTTCTGAAGGTCATATTAACAAAGAATTAGTAAGAAAACTTTCTCATACTTTGGATACAATAGGTCCTTTAGGGAAGTGTGTAGATGATTGTATTTTAATTGAGAGAGCGCTTAGGGGGAGTCATATAGTTTTACCTAGAGCTGCTGATTTATATGATATTCAATTTATTGTTCCAAAAAATTATATTTTTGATGAGGCGTCTGAACAAGTTTTAGAAAATTTTGAGAACTGTTTATCGGCACTATCAAGAAAAGGTTTAAAAGTGAAAAGGGAATATATTAAAGAACTTGATGAGATGTATGAATCATCAAAAAAATTTGGTACAATCGTGACAGCAGAAGCATTTTATAACTTAAATACTTTTTTGGACTCTGAATCTAGAGATTTAATTGACGAAAGAGTAATAGATAGGGTTGAGCTAGGAAGGCATCAGACAGCTTTTGATTATATTAATATTGTTGAAAAACGAAAAGAATTAAATTTAAAAATTAAAAAATTATTTGAGAATAATAATTTTTTAATTATGCCAACTGTTGCATGTAATACGCCNGAAATTGAAAAACTAAATTCTTCTAAAGATGAGTTTCATAAAATAAATAGTTTAATCCTTCGAAATACAATGATTGGAAANTATTTTAACTTACCTGGCATCACATTTCCTAGNGGCTTAGATNTAAATGGTNTTCCTACAGGTATTTTGTTAAGTGCATATTCTAACCAGGATGAAAAGTTATTATGCTATGCTAGAAGTATAGAAAAAATATTAGAAGAAAACTTTAAACTTTAATTGGTAAAGTTGTTCTATGTAAAATTTCCTTAAGAGCAAAAGATGATTTAATCGATGATATACCAGGTAATTTTGTTAGCCTTTCCATTAAAAATTTTTCGTATGCTGGTAAGTCAGAAATAACTACTCTTAATAAATAATCTGAATCTCCTGTCATAAGGTAAGTTTCCATTATTTCCGGCCATTCCCTGACAGCTTTTTCAAATGACTCTAGTGCTTTTTCAACCTGCTTTTCAAGAGTTACACTCACCATCACTGTTACNCCAAGGCCAAGAACAAAAGGATTGATAATAGTAACATATTTATCAATTACTCCATTATTCTCAAGNTCCTTAACTCTTCTCAAACANGCTGAAGCTGATATTCCTACTTCCCCTGCAAGGTCAATATTAGATATTCTAGCTTGAGTTTGAAGTTTTTTTAAAATTTTTAGATCAGTAGAGTCTAATTCAACTACAGAAATATTATTCTCCTAAANATTTAAATACATCAATATTATTGCATAATTATAATAATTTTAGAGTTATTTGCAACTAAATTGCGTTTATTTTGTGATAAAATNCNTTTATNAGGTAGTNTTAAAATGGACAATATTAAAATAAAAAGTGANCCTTTAATTAGTGGACTTTCTNTTGAAGAGTTTGATTGCCTTAANGCTCTTGAGGAGAAAGCAATGTGGCTTTCTTCATGGATAATACATAACGCTAATCATCTAAGAAAAAATCGNGATGGAATAAAAGTAGGAGGTCATCAGGCTTCTTCTGCTTCGTTAGTTACCTTGTTGACAGCTCTATATTTTAGAGAGCTTAACCCAAGTGATAGGGTTGCTGTTAAACCNCACGCTAGTCCAGTATTTCATTCAATCCAATATTTGATGGGAAANCAAACTGTTGAAAAATTGCAAGCTTTTAGGGCTTTTGGAGGTGCGCAATCATATACGTCTCGAACCAAAGATATAGAACAAGTAGACTTTTCAACTGGATCAGTTGGGCTTGGTGTTGCTGTTACTTTATTTGCTTCTTTGATCCAGGATTATTTAGAATCAAAATCTCGCTTTCCAAGCAACTATAGTTCTGGAAGGATGGTTGCGNTAATGGGNGATGCTGAGCTTGATGAAGGTAATGTTTGGGAAGCCATGCTTGAAGGTTGGAAGCATGANGTTAGAAATTTNTGGTGGATAATAGACTATAATAGACAAAGTTTAGACTCAACTGTTTCTGATAAGCTTTTTGGNAGATTTGANGATATTTTTAGAACTACATCTTGGAATGTTATTGTTTTAAAATATGGAAAAAAATTATCAAAAATAATTGAAAAACCAGGNGGNGAATCCTTGCTNAGGTGGATTGATGAATGTCCTAATTCTTTATATAGCGCACTTACCTACAAAGGNGGNGAAGGNTTTAGGTCAAGAATTGAAAAAGATATAGGAAAAGATCAAGGAGTTAAGTCGCTTCTTCAGGACTATGATAATAATGAATTATATGATTTATCGACTGACCTCGCCGGGCATGATATGGAGTCTGTGTTAGAAAGCTTTACCAAAGCTGACCCTGATCGGCCTAATGTATTTATAGCGTATACAGTTAAAGGAAGAGGGATGCCTTTCGCCGGCCATAAAGATAATCATGCTGGATTGATGACAATAGATCAGATGAAAGAGTTTAAGAAAAAACTAAATATACCTGATGGAATGGAATGGGATAAGTATGCAGGTTTGAAAGTAAATAGAAATAAGTTAGAAAAATTTATCAAANCTGCTCCATTTAATAATAACGAAGCCAGAAATAAATATTCAGATAAAATNACTATTCCTGATAACTTTCCTTTACCAAAATCAGAATCGATATCAACTCAAGATGCTTTTGGCAAAATATTGAATGAAATTGGNAGAAATAAATCTCAATTTTCAGATAGTATAATAACTGCATCCCCAGATGTATCTGTATCAACAAATCTTGGTGCTTGGATAAATCAAAGAGGTCTTTATGACAGNACTAGTGTTCCTGACCAATTCAANGAAGAAAATGTTTTATCACCTTTAAAATGGTCAATGGATTTTAATGGTCAACATATAGAATTAGGCATTGCNGAGAATAATCTCTTTTTATTTTTAGCAGCTGCTGGTCTGTCGGGGCCAATTTTTGGTTCTAGGTTGCTCCCAATNGGCACTCTATATGATCCTTTTATCATGAGAGGGCTTGATGCACTAAACTATGCTTGTTATCAAGATTCTAGGTTTATGCTGGTAGCGACGCCGTCTGGTTTAACTTTAGCACCAGAGGGAGGTGCTCATCAGTCAATATCAACGCCCTTAATTGGGATGGCACAAGATAATTTATTAAGTTTTGAGCCTGCATTTGTAGATGAGTTAAGTGTAATAATGAAATGGGCTTTTTGGTATATGCAAGAAGAGCATGGTTCATCTGTTTACCTCAGGCTATCAACTAAACCTATTAATCAACCTGTTAGAAAANTAGAAGATTTTGAAGAACAAATAAGTGAAGGGGCATACTGGTATTATAAACCAAAGTATAATACTCCGATTATTATTGTTTATGCTGGTCCTATTGTCACAGAAGTCATTAAGGCTTTTGAAATAATAAAAGAAGATATTCCTGATGCTGGGATATTATCTATTACATCATCTGACCTCTTATACAAAGACTGGAAGAAAAAACAAAGTCATTCTCATATTNATAAATTATTATCTCAGGTATCAAATGAGACAAAAATAATTACTGTTATTGATGGATATTCAGCAAGTTTAGCATGGGTTGGTTCGGTAAAAGGGAATAGAGTTTTTACTTTAGGTGTAGATCAGTTTGGGCAGTGTGGTGACACTATTGACTTATACAGAGAGTATAAAATTGATTCTGAAGCTATTATTGATGCAATTGCTAATGCATTATTAGTATAAGTATAAAATTTTAATTTTCTTCTATTAATTCTATAAGTTCTCCGCTNGCTCCAAAAAAAGTTACTTGTTTGCAGTCTTTATGCATTCCTTCTTCAATTATAATTGGTTCTGTTAGCCAGTATAGGGATAGTTCATCAATGNTCGGTATAGTTAATGTAACATGGCAAAATCCGGGACAAAGATTTCCAGGTATTGAAGTGCGTCTAGTTGCATCTTCTGGGTATTCGTTAATTTCAATTAAATTATAATTTTCTAAAGGGCTTTGAGATAATGTNTAAGTTGTATCACGATTATACTGAAATGCATCACTTAAAGTCCATATTTCAGTTTCAANTTCTGCTGCCTTATTAATAGATAATTTATTATAATAGAAATTTTTAGTTGTCTCAATATCTCTGGTTGCCAGGGTGACCGTAAATGGTCTATCCACATTGCAATCAGCTGGGGTAATATTGAGTCTCTCATCTTCCTCTATTTCTACAAGTGATATAACCTCTGATGCAATTCCTCTGATATCAAGACATCGTATTTTTTTTTTATATATTTCAACAGTTCTTAGTGGGCAAATTACTTCAAAGGGGGAGTGATTTATTCTACTTACTATTGATTCTAGATTTTTAACTATCAAACTGATAGATGCCCAGCCAAAAGTTCTTAATGGTTCAAAATTAGAAGGAATAGAATTCTCAACAATTCTTACTGCTACACTTTGATCACCAAATTTACTGGTTAATATTGCGTATCGTGAGTCTTCATTGTTTGGGGCATTCCAAGTTTTTACCAGTTTTTTTGTTAGATATCCTGTTTCTACAACTTTGTACTCAAGGAAATTTCTCCAACAATTAACAGTTTCTTCCCACTTGGCTGAGGAAAAAGTTACTAACTTTAGTTTAGGGCATTCTGTTTTTAACATTTATTTGATTTCAATTAACTCAATTCTTTCAGAGGCATTTCCTATAATTACGCCAACTTTTGCACCATTATATGGGTCATCAGAAATTTTTGAAGGTTTAGAAATAAAAGGGATACTTACTTTGTCAAGTGAATCAACCTCAAAGCTTACAGAAGAAATTCCAGGTGGCAGGCTATTTGGATGAACAGGCCTTTTATGAGCACCATCAGGATAATCATCAATTTCAATAGATGATTTGTTCGGCAAACGAATGGTGCAAATTGAGCTTTTAGTGTTAGGGTCTATCTTTAATGCATTTGAAATTAGAGGCATATTTATGTCTCGAGCTTCAAGTCCCTTTGTAATATTAGGGAAATTATTAATATACCATTCCCTAGTTTCATCCATATTATGACTACCTAGGGGAACAATAAATATTTGATCAATAAAGGTTTCAGCACTAGGGAGGTGAGGTAAACTCCCATCACTTGGAATTTCAGTTAAATAGATTATTTCTTTTGCAAGACCTTCTACTTGCATTGCTCTAATACTTTTACTCATTCCTAACTGATGAGGTTCTCCTATAATTTTAAAACTTGAATCTTTTAGCATGCTTGGTATTTCGTCTACTTTTTTAACGTTTATTTCTAGGCTATGCCAGCCGTATGTGGTCATTGCTTTATACTCTGTTACTTCTTTTGACTGAATAAACCTTATCCATGGAAAGTTTCTATTTTCTGGTGATAGAATGGCGGTGCTTGCATTTATATGAGCTTCTGTATTCCACAAATTAGTAAGCTCCGGAGTGACATTATTTTTTGAAAGAATTTTGTATTTAAAAATTTCAATATAGGGTTTGATAGTTTCATCCAGATTAGGTGTGGAAATTGTTGCTCCAATAATTTTTCCTAATTTAGGTTTACTTTTATTCATTAATTCCTCAAAATTTCAAATTTCTATGTTATATTAATAATTAATGATGAAAAATACGTAAAGTGATATTAATATATAATGTATAAGAAACTGTTTTTTGTTAAAATAACTAACATCTTTTAGTTAGGTTTTTTAAAATAAGTGCTAATAGGGGGGTATAAATGCCAGGAAGATTAAGAGGAAAAAAAGCGCTAATTACTGGAGCTTCTACTGGAATAGGGGCTGGTGTTGCTGTTGCTTTTGCAAAGGAAGGCGCTGATGTAGTTATAAACTATCCAAACAAGTCTCAAGAGAAAAATGCAAAAAAAGTTGCTTCTGAAGTTAAAAAATTAAAAAGAAAAGCATTTTTAATTCAAGCAGATGTGTCTAAAGAAGCGCCGGTGAAAAGAATGGTGAGTATGTCATTAAAGAAATTAGGCCATATAGATATTCTTATTAATAATGCGGGGATAGCGACAGGTGCTCCAGTTGAAAAAATGCCTGTATCTATGTGGGATCAAATGATAAATATCAATCTTAGAAGTGTTTTTCTTTGCACTCATTTTGTTCTGCCTCATATGTATAAAAGAAATAAGGGTAAGATTGTTAGTACAGCTTCACAACTTGCATACTTAGGTTCTCAAAATTTTGGTCATTATTGTGCAACTAAGGCTGCTATAATAGCATTTACAAAATCTTTATCTCGTGAAATAGGCAGTAGAAATATAAATGCTAATTGTGTTGCTCCAGGGGCAACTTATACACCTCTACTTGAAGATGTAGAAGATGATCATCTGGCAGCCATTAAATCTATGATACCAAAAGGCGAATTAGCAAAAGTTGAGCAAATTATACCTGCTTTTATTTATCTAGCTTCGGAAGAGGCAAGCCATATGGTTGGCCAAACTATAAGCCCCAATGGTGGGGATTCAATGGTTTAATAATAAATTAGGAGTATATAATATGGCTATTTCAAAAAAAAATCTTCCTCTTGCTCTAGTAACAGGTGCTGGAATAGGGATAGGTGAGGCAACAGCTCTAACTCTTGGCAAATTAGGTTATAGAGTAATTGTTACTGATATACTTGAGAAAGAAGGGAAAGCGGTTGCTCGTAAAATTAATAGATCTGGCGCTGCCGATTTTTATTATATGGACGTTTCTGACACTGACAATGTCAACTCAGTGATTGCTGATGTTGAAAAAAAATATAAGAAACCTCTTCAGGTTATTATCAATAATGCGGGTATAGCAAAGACTATGCCTCTTAGAGGTATGAAAGATAGAGATTGGGATTGGATACATGAGGTTGACCTGAAAGGAATGATGCGGGTATGTAGAGCAGCTGCTCCGAAAATGAGAAAAGCAAAAAAGGGTTCAATTGTTTGCCTATCTTCAATTGCGGGTTATACAGTGGGTTGGGATAAGCATATCCCGTATTCTGCTGCAAAAGCTGGCATTGCAGGATTCACAAAAGCTTTAGCTGTTGAATTAGCTGCAGACAAAATTAGAGTAAATGGTATAGCGCCAGGGTTAATTTGGACTGCCCAAGCTTTAGATCCTGTTCACTCTATGGGGCCTAAGATGTTAAAAGCTGCGGCATCTGGAGTCCCCCTAAAGCGTATAGGGACAGCTCAGGATATAGCTGATACAATCAGTTTTCTAATATCTGATAAAGCAAGTTATATTACCGGTCAAATTATAACTGTGGATGGTGGTTTAACTGGGGCATTATAATTTAAAATAGTTAAATTATTTTAATCGAGGATAATTCCTGAAGATATATTTTCTATTGTGCCTGTCATTGATTGTGCCCATGGAGAGCAAAGAAAAACAATTAAGCCTGCACATTCCTCAGCAGTTGAGTACCTTCCAAGTAAAGTTGCTGCTTTAGCATTTTTATGTTGATCGCTAGTCAATCTATCAAGCATTGGAGTATCAACTGGACCTGGTGATACGCAATTTACTCTAATATCATCTTTAGCCCATTCTTTGGCTAAGTATCTAGTCATATTATTTATTCCAGCTTTAGAAATAGCATATGCTGGTCCTGAAACAGCAGAGCCACCATGAGACCCATTAACTGAAGATAACAATACAAGAGATCCAGATGATTTTTTTAAGGCCGGATATGATTCACGAGAAAGTAAAAACGCTGAAGTAAGGTTTATATCTAATATTTCATACCATTGTTTTAATGAGGTATTTGATAATGATCCTTCTCCAACTGCACCAGCACAATGGATTACGTAATCTATACTATGAAATTTATCTTCTGCCCTCATAATAGCTGATTTNGCATCATCTTCATTTGAAAAATCCGCTTGAACTGAATAAACTTTCTTATGGTTCCTATATGTAGAATTTAATTTATCAATTGAACGACCAGTAGCTACGACAGAAGCATTACATTTTAGTAAAAGATTAACAGTTGCCTCGCCGATTCCACCAGTAGCACCTGTTACAAGTGCTACTTTATTCNTTGCATTAAACAATAAGTTTTACTCTGCTGCTTTAACTTGATTTTTTCCTACTGTCGCATCCCAAACACCATCTAGCATTCTATATCTCATTCTTGCAGATGTGCCCACTGTAGCAATCGCTTGTAGTTGAAGTTCATAAGTTGTTGCATATCTTGCACAAATTTCCAGGCCGTGTTCNTCATGACCTTCGTCTGCCTCAACATGGACACTGAAAAATTTTAGATCTTCATCTGAGAAACCCATTTTTTTCCCAGCTTCAATATAGTGAGGGTAAATAGTTGGAGTTTGNCCTTCTAACGCAACCATTATTCCAGCAGCTGAATCTGATAAAGGTCTTATTGTGGCAAGTTCGTAAGTCCATGAGCGCATAGCTATTGTAGAAGGAAGAATTCTTCCATTNTTATAACCTGTTGTAACAGTATCTCTGTCAAAACCACAAGCTTCTGCAAAATTTAACATTAGATCTGGATGGCGTTCGGGAATTTCCTCTCCCATTAAATTTTCAAGCATATGAAGTCTTGCNTCTAGATCNGGAAGTCTAGCAAATANCAAAGCAAACATTTGAGGAACTTCTTCAATATAGTAGTATTGTTGCATTGCCCAAAACCCTAGGTCTTCTTTTGTTAATTCTGCTTTTTTCCAGGCATTGCTGAAAGGGTGACCTATAGAATGTGAAGGGGTCCTAGCTTCTTGAAGTTTTTTAAAAAACTCTTCTTTAGGCATTAAATTTTTCATTGGTTCCTCCTATTAGTAAAACATTAAATAAATTAACAAAAAATAATAATATATAAAACCTTTTATTTACTTTCTTCAGTTTTCCTTGCAGCTTCTAGCATTGCTTTTATCATACNTATCTTAGGAGCTAAAGGTTCTGGNAAAGCTTTCTTACTATGGCTAAGCCCAACATCTAACATTGTTTCAGCCAATTTNTAGGACAAAGGGCCTGGATTTATGATTGGGATAGGTAATTCATTTGATAAGAATTCTCCTGCTTGGTGCATTGTTGTTGAGCCTAAGCATATTACGTCTGCTCCTGAATTAATCATATCTTCGCATGCAGTTTTCATTTTACTAAACACTCTATCTTCTTTGCCNGTTAATAAGTTTGAGAAATCTGGNGGTTCATCAAAATGGTTAATTGCAGCACAATGATGACTAAGCCCATATTCAATTACAACTTTATTATATCTTGGGACCGCCTTTTCCCACTGGGCAAGAATACCAAATTTATTCCCAAGCATTAAAGCAAATAACATTGATGCTCGACCAGGAGATATTACAGGAATATTTAACATTGACCTTAAAGGAGCCATTCCTGAGTCACTCATTGTATCAATTATAACTACATCATACCCATCTTTTTCTGCGTTAATTCCAGCTTCAAAGATTGCCATTTCCATTAAGGCTGTATCGTGTGGGCTCATAAAGCTAGTAGGGCCTGCCGTTACAGGTTTGAATTCAAATTTGATATTATTCCCCAAGCTTACTTTCTCAGTCTGACGCTCTCTATTTGATAATCCTTCTTTATCCAATGCAAAGGGGACTATAACAAGTGCTTTTCTCATATATTATCCTTCTCAATTTTTTCTAGAGGTTTGTCTTTCTCATTAATTGCTGCTGCTTCTATCATCTTGAACACCATCTGGTGATTCGGAATTTTAGGTTTTGGGTATGTCTTTCTGCTATGAGAAAGATTTAGCGATAGAATAGTCTCTGCAGTTTTGTATGACAGAGGCCCTGGGTTTATAACTGGAACACTTAGTTCTTTTTGAAGTATCTCATGAGCTTGATGCATGGTAGTTGAGCCTAAACATATTACATCAGCCCCGTCTTTTTCGATACATTTTTTGGATGCTTCAACTAGAAGTGGAACTATATTACTTTCTTTTCCCTTGAGCAGTTCTCTATTATCAGGGATAACATCAATAGATCTAATTGAGGAGCATTTTTCATGCATGTTTAGCTCTGTAAGTGTTTTATGATATAAGCCAAACCATTCTTTCCACATTGTCACAATACTAAACTTTTCACCTAACATTAAAGCTGTAAGAAACATTACTCTACCAGGCCCAATTACTGGGATTTCTAATACAGACCTCAGAACTGCGACACCTGAGTCACTAACAGTATCAACGCAAATAGCATCATAACCTTGAATTTNNGCATTTANNCCAGCTTCAAGGATTCCTATATCAGCAATTAGATAATCTTCTTGACTAACATAAGTTCTTGGAGCGGCTTTAACTGGTTGATAATGAAGGTCAATGCTTTTGTTTAAAGTTACCTTTTGAGATTGTTCCTTCCTGTTAGACAGCTGACTTTCTGTCATAGGGAATGGAACAATTATAAGAATTTTTTTATTCATAATTAAATCAATTATTTATATAATTTAAGCAATAATTATTTTCTTTGCTTTTTCAGGTTTAAATTCTGCATGGCAGCTTGGGCAATGAAGCTTAACTGTATCAATTTCAATTAATTCTTTTGTAGAGTGAAACCATTGCTCACAGAAACCACATTGCACCCATGAGATGTTTCCTTTTTTTTCACCTGATATGTTTTGATTGGGTAATATAGTTTTATTTTTCATTATATTTTTGGCCATTTTTTATTATCAATTTTGGAAAGAAAAGATTTTGCCTTTTCTAGGGCATCTTTATCGACTGCGTTTTTTGGAGGGATAGGAGCAGGAGTTCCAGGAAGTTCAGCTGGGGCTAGGGTGGCATCAATACCAATCTTTTGGACAGTCTTAGCTCCTCTTACAATTGATGGATCCATAAGTGAGCCTTGTAGACCGTTAACAGTAATTGCATCTCTTTCCCACTGAACTCTTGTTGCTAATGCAAACATCATGTCGCTATCAGAAAAAATATTTATATCATCATCAACGAATATTATAGCTTTGGTTCTTCTGTAAGATAAAGCTGCCATAAGAGCGTCTTTGACCTCTCCTATCTTAGGATTTTTACATTGAACGTAAGCATGAAATCTTCTTCCTGATACTGGCACATGAACTTTTTGTACTGAAGGAGCGATTGGTTTTACCATGCTATAAATTTTACCTTCCATAACCATATTATCTGGCACAAGCATATCAGCATGGCCCGAACCATAATCATGATAAATGGGTTTATTTCTCATTGTAACGCAAGTGACTTCACATACCGGGGATTGAACTTGCGGCCCCATATACCCTGTATACTCTCCAAATGGACCATCTGCTTCTAATTTATTTACTGGAGCAAATCCCTCTATTACTATTTCCGCATCTGCAGGCACCATGACTTTTTCTCCATGTGTTATCGATGGAACTAGTCGTAATTCTTCCCCTAATAGGCCGCCACATGCAGACCAATGACTTTCTGGGTATGATAGTTTGGCTTGAGTTCCCATTAAAACTTTTGGGTGATGTCCAATCCAGAAAGCTACTGGGCAGGGCTCTCCTTTACTCCAAAACTTTTTTAGGTTTCTCATATTGTGAGAAGCAGGATATGGGTAATATGACATTTTATTACTTTTCTTTACCCAGCATCTTTGAATAGCGGTATTGTCTATATTTGTGTCAGGGTCGAATGTAGTAGCATGAGCTGAAGTTAGGTATGGTCCGGGGTCAAGTCTGTGCTGAGTTAGCACAGGAAGGTCGAGTAGATTTACATTGTCATTTTCAATCACTCGTTCTTGAACTGGGGCATCATCTTGTTGAACTAGCTTTGGTTTGATTGGTTCACTGGTTAAATTAGAGTAAATTTTAGCAAATTCTGTATGGTCATCTATACCTAGAGACCTTGAGGTAATATCCCTGCTTGCTGTTAGGTTGCATACAACAGGTATCTTATTGATTGTGCCATCGCTATGTTTTGGTTTTTCAACAAATATTATAGGAAATTCTCCCTTATTATCCAATTCTTGTTGGAGGGCTGTGATTTCTTGATTTAAGGCTATAGGATCAGATAATTTTAAAATATTATCTTTTTCCTCTTTTAAAAATGATCTCAGATTATACATACATGAACCCAGACTATTTAATTAATAAAAAAATAAATAAATTTAGTATAAGTCTAATTATTGTTATATAATTAATCTATCAGATAATTAATAATTTTAGTATAAATCGTGTTTTTAGGAGCTTAATTTATGAGTGGATTTATAGATATTGTATGTAATTTGTATACCCCAGTTGAGGTGCGAAAGGGTCAGACTGGAATAGATGAACATTTCAAAAAACAAGTTCGCATGACTCCTGAAATGAGAAAAGGAATTTCTATTCCAAAATATTTAAAAATGATGGATGAAGCTGGTATCGAGCACTCACTTTTAATCGCTGTTAGATGTGGTGATATGAATGTTAAGGGTTCCTTTAATATAAGCTATCAAAGGGTAGCTTCTATTTGCAAACAGTATCCAGATCGTTTCTCTGGTTTGGCTGGAATTGATCCAACATTGGGGATGCAACAGCTTAGAGAGCTTGAATTTGCTGTAAATGAATTAGGTTTTGTTGGGGCTCATTATTATCCTCATTGGTTTGATCTGCCTCCCGACCACCAATATGTATTTCCAATTTATGCAAAATGTATTGAGTTAGATATACCAATTATGATGCAATTGGGACATAATTTAGTTTATCAGAGAGATAGAAGGTTGCCCAGTGTCGGAAAGCCAATTACTCTGGATAGAGTTGCGATTTTATATCCAGAACTAAGGCTTCTAGGTATTCATTTAGGTGTGCCTTGGACTCAAGAGATGATATCAATGGCATGGAAACATGAAAATATTTATATTGGTGGCGATGCATATGCTCCTAAACACTGGCCAAAAGAAATGATCCATTATGCTAACACATATGGGCAGGATAAGTTTCTCTTTGGAACAGACTGGCCTGTGATTGACCCTATAAGAGCAGTAAGGGAAGTTAATACTCTTAACTTTAGACCTGGTCCATTAAAGAAAATAATGAGAGATAATGCTATTCGTATTTTTAAACTAGATAAAAGATCCAAAATGAAATCTTTAAAAAAGAAAAGAAAAAAGAGATAGAGAAATGATTAATAAAATTCTCTCGAATACAGCTCTATTGGTTGTTGATATGCAAAACGGCTTTCTATCTGAAAGTGGTGGTATGTCTAAACTTGGTTTTGATAGTTCTCTTCTGCAAAAAGCAATACCCGGGTGCATTAAACTTGTTAAGGTAGCAAGAGAAAGTGACACTCCAGTTATATTTACAAAATATTTGTACGAAAAAGACTTCAGAGATGGAGGCATGCAGGTTGAAGAAATATTTCCTGGCATTAAAGATGTTGCTTTATGTGCCAAGGGAAGTTTTGATGCAGAGATTATTGAGGATCTTCGTCCTGCCAACGAGGAGATTATAATTGAAAAAAATAGACCTAGCTCATTCTATTCCACTAGACTTGAAGCGTACCTTAGGTCTCAAAAAATTTCTAATTTAGTTATTTGTGGTGTTACAACAAACATTTGTGTAGAGACAACTGCTCGAGACTCTGCGCAACGTGATTTTGGAACATATGTTGTCAGTAATGCAGTTGCTGAGGTCGATGATTTTCGTCATGAAACTTCACTTAAGGCTTTAGAACATATGTTTGCTAAAATTGTCTCAGTTGAAGATATTCAAGAAACTTGGTTAAAGAAGAATAGTTGATTAGATAATGATTATAAATAATAAAAATTCAGTTTTACTTGTAATTGATATGCAGAATAGTTTTTTACACCCTGATGGAACTATGTGGAAGCTTGGCTTTGATTGTTCCAAGTTAAGGGATGCTTTGCCAGGCACTGAAGAATTAATAAACAAAGCAAGATTACAGGGTATACCCATTATTTTTACTCAATATGTTTATCAGCAAGACTTTAAGGATGGCGGTTGGTTGGTAGATGAAATCTCTCCAGAGCTTAAAAAAATTAAACTCTGTGTAAAGGATAGTTGGGATGCAGATATCTATGAAAGTGTATATCCTCAAAATAATGAAGCAGTGATTGAAAAAAATCGCCCTAGTGCATTTATTTCTACCCAATTAGAATCTTTTCTGTACTCGATGTCCATAGAGAACATTTTTGTTTGTGGGGTTACAGCAAATATGTGTGTTGAAACTACAGTTAGAGATGCATGCCAGCGTGATTTTAGAGTTTTTGTAGCTAAAGATGCAATTGCAGAGGTTGATGATGATAGGATGAAGGTTGCATTAATGGCTATGGAGTATTTTTTTGCAAAAGTTAATAGCGTTAAAGAGATATTAGAACTTTGGAAAAAGTAGATGCTTGAAATTAATACAGTTACTTTAAAGCCAAATTCATTCAGAAACACAAAAATTTCTTCAGGGATTAGAACCTCTGCTAGAAGAACTCCTAATAAAATCTCACTATCAATGGGTGATCAGCAAATCACATACAGAAATCTTGTTTCGAGGTTAAATAAAGTGGCAGTAGCTGGTTTAGATGGTTTAGGTCTTTGTAAAGGCGATCATGTGGCATTGTTCTCTAGTAATTGTATTGAGTTCATTGAAATTGTTGTTGGGCTAGCAGACGTTGGAATAGCTACTGCGATGATCCCGCCATCAGTAACTGTTCCGGAAGTAGAACACATATGTAATGATTCAAAATCAAAAGTTTTATTCTGTCATTCAAGTTTAGAAGATGTAGCAAGATCAGCCAAACTAGAAACTGTAAAAAAGATTATAGTTATTGGAAATGATTATGAGTCATTAATTTCTAGTGTTACAAGCCCTGTGCCCAATATTAACATAGAAGAATGGGATGTTTTTAGTATTCCTTATACTTCTGGCACTACTGGAAAACCCAAAGGATGTTTGTTGTCTCATCGATCAAGAGTAATGGCTTTTTATACAATGGGTGTTGAGTTTGGATGCTACTCTCCCGATGATAGAGCGTTAGCCTTAGCTCCACTTTTTCATGGAGCTGGTTTTGCTTTTGCGTTAGCCCCAATTTTTTTTGGAGGTAGTTGTGAGATCCTTCCAAGATTTGATCCAGAGATAGTTCTAAATAAGCTAAAAGATATGAATCTTACAAATACTTTCTTTGTCCCAACACATTTTCATCAAATATTCTCTTTAGAAAAAAAAATACTCCAAAAAAATAATCCAAAATCCCTTCGTGCGATTATCTCAAATGCTGCACCATTGCCGCAAGCAACAAAAGAAAAAATAGTTAACTATTTTGGANATAATTTACTTCATGAGACATATGGTTCCACTGAAGGAGGTTTTGTTACTAACTTAAGGCCTCAGGACCAATTGCGTAAAAAGAGATGTGTTGGGTTAGCCTATCCTACAGTAGAAGTATCTTTGCGTAATGAGGAGGGGGTTGAAGTATCTAAGGGTGATGTAGGTGAAATATATGTCAGAAGCCCAATTCTATTTAATGGTTATTGGCAAAATGATAGTGCCACCAATGAAGCTTTCGATTCTGACGGATGGTGTACTGTAGGGGATCTTGGTAAATGTGATGATGAAGGTTATTTATATATAGTAGATAGAAAAAAAGATATGATTATATCTGGTGGTATTAATGTCTTCCCCCGAGAAATAGAAGAAGTCTTAGCTACTCATCCTAATGTAAAAGAATGCGCAGTTTTTGGTATTGAAGATGACTATTGGGGTGAGGCCGTTTCAGCTGTATTAGTAACAAACGATAATCAAATAATTTCTGACGAAGAGTTAAAGGTTTTCTGTAGGGACAAATTAGCAAAATATAAACTACCTAAGAAATATTCTTATTTAGAAGCTTTGCCAAGGAATGCAGGTGGAAAAATTCTAAAAACTGAATTGAGGAACATGTCATTATTAGGTAAAGTATAGTAGCAAAAATTTTTTTATTAGGTTTAACTATGACTGAAGCATTAAAACAAGATTTTACTGAATTTGTTTATGACTTGAAGCAGATTGTTGGAGAGCAAAATGTTCTGACATCAGAAACAGATCTACTTTTTTATTCAACAGATGTTTTTAAAGAGGGCCTTCTTGCTTCATTAGTTTTAATTCCCCAAACTACAGAGCAATTATCCAAGTCTATTGAACTTTCAACTAAAGAGAACTTTTATGTTATACCTCGTGGAGGAGGTTTGTCATACACTGACTCATATTTACCAAAAAACCATAATTCAATTATAATTGATATGCAAAAATTAAATAATATTATTGAGATAAATCAGGAGGATATGTTTGTTGTTGTTGAAGCTGGCTGTACATGGGAAAAACTTTACGTTGCTTTGAAGGAAAAAAATCTTCGAACTCCATATTTTGGAGCCCTATCGGGTCTTTATTCAACTGTAGGAGGCGCAATGTCACAAAATAGTATTTTTTTTGGTTCAGGAAATTATGGTTCAGCTGCAGATCAATGTCTTGGGCTAGAAGTGGTATTAGCAGATGGATCAATTATGAGGACTGGTTCATGGTCTACTAAGTTTAATCCGTCTCCTTTTTTTAGGTCTTATGGACCGGACTTAACAGGAATTTTTTTATCTGATACTGGAGCGTTAGGGTTTAAAACTAAGATTGTAATAAAACTTATAAACTATCCCAAAGTAACTAATTTTCTTTCTTTTTCCTATGATGATTATAGGAATATTGCAAGTTCTATGTCGTCAATATCGAGAGCAGGTTTAGCAGCAGAATGTTTCGGCTTTGACCCTTATTTGCAAGGGCAAAGACTAAAAAGAGAAGGTATAATTAAAGATATCAAGAGTTTAGCAAGCGTAGCAAAGTCTGGTGAATCTGTTCTATCAGGAATAAAAGATGCTGCTAAAGTTGCAATTTCAGGCAGATCTATTTTCAAAGATGTTCCATACTCCATGCATGTCGTAATAGATAGTGAGAGTAAACAGTCCTCACAAGAAATAATGAATAAGGTTAGGAAATTAGCTTCTTTGAATAATGGAAAAGAAATTGAGCCTAACTTGCCTAAAATTATGAGGGCAAAACCATTTGTACCCCCAAATAGCATGCTTGGCCCTAATGGAGAAAGGTGGGTTCCAATTCATGCAATTGTTCCTCATTCTAGAGCAAAAGACCTTATGCAGATAGTCCATGATTTTTTTGACAAGTATATAGAGGTGCTTGAAAAGCATAATATTGAGTGGGGTTATCTTCTTGCAACTATCTCAAACCAAGGTTTTTTGATGGAGCCAGTATTCTTTTGGAAAGACTCAAGGTACCTTTTTCATGAGAGGTATTTAGGAGAAGATTATCTTAAAAAACTAAATAAATTTGATGAGAATATTGCAGCTAGGGAAGCTGTAAATGAAATCAGAGAAAAATTATCTTTTCTATTTATGGAGTTTGGAGCTGTTCATTTTCAAATTGGTAAATCTTACAAATACAAAGAAGGTAAAGATAAAGTAACATGGGAGCTATTAAAAAGTTTGAAAGAAATATTAGACCCCAAAGGTTTGATTAATCCTGGTTCTTTAGGTTTATAAAAAAGTTTTAAGGAGGTTTTAATGGTTTGTTAACTATATTTCTTTATAAAAGCCTTAAATTAATAAAGAAAAAATAATTATGGACAACTTAGACCCAATTAATCAAGTCACGGATTTTATTAGAAAAGCATCTAGCCCATTACAAGAAGAAAATCTTGAAATAGACTCTTCTGTGAACAAAATACCCTTAGATCAAAATACTCAGAAATTAATCAAAGAAAATTTATCAGAAAAATCATTTATCAAGAAAACAGATAAGAGGGATGATAATATCATGTCTGAGAATCTTAATAATAAAAAATTCTTAGGAAGCAAATTAGATTTAGTAATATAATATCAATTTAGATCTAGAGTTTTCATATCAAATTTAGAATTATAAAGATACTTCTTGTATTGAAAACATAATTAAGTTTATTAATTATATATTATGTTCAAACAAATGATTATTAATAAAATTCTTTACTTGTTTTTCTTTGGTTTCTTGTCGATTCTTCAACCACAAAATGTTTTAGCTAATAGTTCTGAATGGGTTGATTACGAACAGGGTAAAATTAGGTTAATTGCAGAAAACCAAGGAAAAGATAATTTAATTCCATATTTAGGCATACAATTTTCTATATTGCCTGGATGGAAGATTTTTTGGAGATCTCCTGGAGAGGCAGGTTATCCTTTAGAAATAAATAACATGAATTCTAAAAATGTTATTTTTAATGCTATCCAATGGCCGTATCCAGAAAGGTTCGAGTTTGGTGGCATTTATACTTATGGTTATAAAAAAGATGTAGTATTGCCAATAAAGTTAGATATTAAAGATTTAAATCTAGATACTTCAATATCAATAAATCTAGATTTTCTAACATGCAAAGATGTATGTATTCCGAAACAAATATCCTTAAACATTCCTAATTTAACTTTCACCCAAGATAAAAATAATAATATTAAATATTTAATCAATGAATATCTTAGTAAGGTTCCCAAAAGAGTAGTTAAACTATCTGAGGATAATAAAGTATTTTTTGTTACGAATAGAGAAGGTTCAGTACTAAAGTTTTATATGCTCAAGCCCAAAATTTTTGAGCAGCCGGATATATTTGTTGAGACAATTTCAGGTATAAATTTTGAAAAACCTATATTTAATATTTTAAATAATAGAAATAAAATAGAAGTTGAACTTCCAATAAAAAATGCAAAAAAAATAGATTATAACAAGCTTATAAATAATCCAGTTACAGTAACTTTTGTTAGTAATTCTAAGGCTGAAGAATACACTTTAGATATTGAAATCAAAAATACTGATCAAGGTAACTCCACAGAGTTATCAACTATAATTATTTTAGCTATTTTAGGGGGTTTTATCCTAAACTTTATGCCATGTGTTTTGCCTGTACTTTCATTAAAGATTATGAATTTTTTAGATAAAAAATCTTTAGATCTACCATTTATTAAAAAAAGTTTTCTCTTCAACATATTAGGAATAATTTCAACATTCCTTTTTTTAGCAGTGATAATTATATTATTTAAATTAGTTGGAATTAATTTAGGGTGGGGCTTTCATTTTCAAGAACCAATGTTTACTATTTTAGTATTACTAATCGTATTATTTTTTAGTTTAAATCTATTTGAATTAGTTAACATAAAAATTCCTTATTGGTTATTTCCTAATCAAAATATCAATCAAAGAAATTCTTCAGATTATAAAGTATCTTTTTTTAATGGGTTTTTAGCAACTTTACTTGCAACACCATGTACGGCACCAATAATTGGAACCACAGTAGCTTTTGCTCTTCAGAGTAGTTATCTAAACATAATACTTATTTTCTTTTGTATGGGTTTTGGGATGTCATTACTTCCACTTTTCTTTGTTTTTTTCCCTAATTTTATATCTTACCTTCCAAAGTCAGGGAAATGGAATATATATATAAAAAGAATCTTAGGTTCGCTACTTATGCTAACTGCAGGATGGCTTTTTATAGTTTTAATCAAGCAGATAGAGCTATATTTATTAATGATTCTATTAATAATTATCATTTCTTTTTATGTTTTTATTTTTTTTCAAAACTCTAATCGTTGGAAAATAAATAATATATTGTCAAATTTTACAGTCATCTCAGTTGTAACTATTTTTATATTATCTGTCCTTTTTGTTAATCATAAAAACAACAATAATTTAAGCAGCGAAATAAAATATGTAAATTCAAATAAAATTAACCAATATATATCAGCAGGGAAGATTGTTCTTGTAGACGTTACTGCTGAATGGTGTATTACATGTCAGGTTAATAAGTATTTTGTCCTAGAAAGAGATGATGTCAAAATGAAATTAAATGAAAAAGAAGTTGTCTTGATAGAAGTTGATTGGACAAGACGAGATCAAGAGGTTCTTAGTTATATTAATTCATTTGATAGAAGCGGTATACCTCTTAATATAGTTTATGGCAAAGTTACGCCTAAAGGTATAGTGCTTCCTGAAGTATTAACTAAGGAAGTTTTATTTAGAGCAATTAATATTGCTAAAGGGTCAAAAAACCTTGCAGAAAAATAAATATTTAAAAAGTAATTATATTTTATTAATGGTTATATTTTTAACTATTTTCTTTATTTTATTTTTTGCATTTTTTTATAATTATGATGAAAAGGGGCCTGTTCTATCTGGTCAAATTGAAAAATTTGTCTTTTCAAAAAAAGAAACTAATTATTCAAATATATTTTGGTATGATTTAAAGGGAAATGAAATAAAACTTAATGAACAAAGAGGAAAAATTGTCCTAATTAATTTTTGGGCTAGCTGGTGTCTTCCATGCATAAGGGAATTACCTTCTATAGATAAGCTGAGTGCAGGTTTAGATAATCGTGAATTTAAATCAATAGTCATAAATATAGATAAAAGGAACAGAGAAAATTCAATCAGAATGTTTGAAGATCTAGATTTACATAATTTAGAATATTTTTATGATTCAGCTGGTTATTTGACCTCACTTTTAAAAATTGATGTAATTCCAACAACTATAATTTATAATAAAAATGGTGATGAAATTGGTAGGTTAGTAGGTGAAGCAAATTGGAATTCAAAAGATGTATTAAGGTTTTTAAAGTTTTTTTTAGAATGAAAATTTTATGAGATATTATGAAACGTTCAGTTGATCTTAGAGGCTTAAAATGTCCAATTCCTGTTTTACGACTAAAAAAAGAACTTAGCAGAGAAAAAGCAGGCTCTTTAATAAAAGTTATAACTTCAGACCCATCATCAATTAAGGATTTTGAAATCTTTTGTAACAAAACAGGAGATCAAATTATTGAGAAGTATATAACACCCAATCAGTTTGAATTTTTTATTAAAAAAAAGTAACCAAGTTAAATTTTCCTGAAAATAATTGAGGCTAAGGATCCAGAGAGTATAGCAATAAATATTGCTAAAAGACCATATAAAGCTGGCTTTTCATGAGCAAAATTATAAATTTGTCTCTCTACTCCAACTTTAGTTATAAAAATAGAATTTTCTTTAGTATTAATAATTTTATTATTATTAACTAAGTATGTATTAATAATGTATTTTCCTTCAGGAGCGTTTGTAGGAAAATTAATATCACTCCTGAATAAATTGTTATTAAACTTTACTGAGTTCTCTGTGGAGGAGTATAATTTCTGTCTTATTTTGTTACGAATAAGACCAAATTTAAAATTCGAAATGTTTTTGTCTGTAATATGGGGGTAACTATCTGTTTTAAATATCAAGTTCTCTGCACCAATAGCTAATTTTTTTTGAGTTTCTTTTGGGATTATTTCATTAATATTTCTACTTGAGGCAATAGCATAATAACTAGGAATATCTGAAAAAATGATTTTTTTTGAATTTACCCAAATTCCAAATCTGGGTTTTTTCTCATGAACAATAGTTCTTTCTTTAGGTCCGGTTATTGAAATAATTATTTCACCTTCAACTTCTTTATTACCAAATAATAAAATTTTCTTACCAGTAAAGTCTGAGCTTATTGATATAACTTCTTGAGAGATTTCAGTATTTAGTATTTCTCCTAATGAATTTTTTAAAGGAACAATAGTAAATGCGGCGTAAATAAATATTAGTAATATTTTGGTCATTTTAAAAAAAGGGCATAATTGAGAAAGTGTCCGAGGGTTTAACAACTAGATCAAAAATAATTTTCCCACAAACAATTAAGACAATTAAGCCTAAGAGAGTTCTTAATTGTTCTCCCTTTAATTTGAAGCTTAATTTAGCTCCAAATTGCGCACCAACTACCGCTCCCGCAAGTAGCATGACTGCTAAAACAATATCAACAGTTTGGGTGTTAATTGAATGTAAAAAAGTGACATTTGCAGTAACAAAAATAATTTGAAATAGGGAGGTTCCAATTACAGCAGAAGTTGGCATGCCTAATATATATATCATTGCCGGAATCATAATAAATCCTCCACCTACTCCCATTATTGCTGAGAGGATTCCCACTATAAATCCAACAAATATTGGAGGAATAATACTTGTATATAATTTTGACCTATGGAATCTAGCTTTGAAAGGCAAACCATGCGCCCAATAATGATAATGAGCTTTTCTCCTATATCCGGATCTTTTTGATCTTAGTATTGCTCGTAAACCTTCAAAAATCATTAAGATACCAATTGTTAAAAGGAAAATAGCAAAAGTTGCAGAAATAACTAGGTCTATTTGTCCAATCTCTCTTAAATATTTGAAAATAAAAGACCCAAGTGTTGAACCAATAATACCTCCAATAAGGATAATAGAGCCCATTTTGAAATCTACATTTTTTCTTCTCCAATGAGCAATAACCCCAGAGNCGGATGCAGCTACTATTTGGTTCGCCTCAGTAGCAACAGCAACAGCCGGATTAATTCCGATAAATATAAGAAGAGGTGTCATTAGAAAACCACCTCCAACTCCAAAAAGGCCAGATAAGAAACCTACACCTCCACCCATACCTAAAACTAGAAAAATATGTAGGCTTTGCTCTGCTATGGGGAAATATATGTGCATTATTTATGAAAAATATTTAAATTTTACTAAGATTAAAAGAACACACCCATTTGACTCCTTAAAAGAAATTGAAAGCTTTTAATTAAAGTTTAGTGTAAAGTACGTATAGTTATCATATAAGTAAAAAGAACTCTAAGACAAATTTTACTAAAAATTTAACATACTAGAAGTTAAAATAAAGCTGTTCAGAAAGCAACTTAGTAATAATATATACTATAAATTTTATAGGTTAAACTAAATGATTTTAAAATTTAAAGAGGTATTACCAGGTTTATTTTTAACAATTATTATTTATGTATTTTCATACTTTCTGAGCATTTTTTTTGGCACAGTATTGCTAGGTTATGAAAAAAGCCCAATTTCAAATATATTATTTGCAATTTTGATTGGCATTATTATTGGTAATACTTTTAATTTAAATGAACGCATAAACTTAGGCTTAAATTTTTCTTTAAAGTACATATTAAGATTAGGTATTATCTTGATGGGAATTAGACTTAGTCTTTCAGATGTTTTCATTTATGGCGCTTCATCTATTCCATTAGTTATCCTATGTATTTCATCTGTTGTGCTGGTTGTTATTATTTTTGGAAAATTTTCTAGAATTTCAACCAGGCTTTCCTACTTAATTGCCGTTGGTACTTCAATTTGTGGTGCTTCTGCTATAGTTGCTACAGCACCAGTAATAAATGCAAAAAAAGCCGAAATAACTTATGCTATTGCAAATATAACAATTTTTGGTGTTATTGTTATGTTTCTTTACCCATATATTGCTAATTATATTTTTGTAAAAGACCCCATAACCATAGGCTTGTTTCTGGGCACTTCTATTCATGAAACTGCTCAAGTTATTGCTTCGGGTTTAATTTATGAGCAACAGTATGGAGAATCAATTGTTTTAGAGATTGCTGCTGTGACTAAATTAGTAAGAAATACTTTTTTACTAATTATGATTCCAATGGTTATTTATTTTTATAATAGTAAGAATAAAAACTCATACTCAGTTTCAAAAATTTTCCCTTTATTTATTTTTGGGTTTTTATTTATGTCTCTCGTTCGTTCACTAGGAGATTACTATTTTAATAGTTACGGCTCAGTGCCTAATATAGAAATTTGGGAGTATATTATAGATGTTATAATTACTTTATCGGGAGTAAGTTTAGGCGTTGCAATGGCATCATTAGGCTTAATGACAAATATTAAGGAAATTTTAAAGATGGGTTATAAGCCATTTTTTATAGGTTTAATTGCTGCTTCAACAGTTGGATGTGTAAGTATATGTGCTTTAAAAATATTTATTTGGTTTGAAATATTTGTCTAAGGTATAATTTATTATTTAAATTCAGTAAGTTAAAAAAAATTTATATAAAGCCTAAACTTTTATTTTTTTTCCCCTTGACCTTAACGTTAAGGGTAATTAAATTTATGTTATGAATGAATTACAATTAAGTAAAGATGCTGTCAAAAATAAACCAAAAACTTATACAATTGGCCAATTAGCTAGCGAATTTAATGTTACGCCTAGGGCTTTAAGGTTTTATGAGCAAAAGGGTTTATTGTCCCCTGAAAGGGTTGGCTTAAGTCGTTATTTCACTAGAAGAGATCGAGCAAGATTAAAATTAATTGTTAGAGGAAAAAGGCTTGGTTTTGCTTTACTAGAAATAAAAGAGTTGCTTGATTTGTATGATGTTGACGATGACCAGATCGAACAATTAAAAAAAACTCTTAATCACTCAAAATATAGACTTAAAACTCTTAATGATCAGAAAAAAGATGTTGAAGATACTATTAATGAAATGAATCAAGTTATCTCTCAGCTTGAAAAATTACTTAATGATAAAGGAATTGATCCAGAAATTTAATATTTGTATGAAGGGTAAATTATGAATAAAGTAGTTATAACTGGTTATGCAAGGTCTCCCTTTCAATTTGCTCATAAGGGAAAGTTTTCAAAGGTACGTTCAGATGAAATTGCAGCGAAGGTTATTAGATCTTTAATCGATAATTTAAAAGTTAATGAAACCGATATTGAAGATCTTATTATGGGTTGTGCTTTTCCTGAGGGGGAGCAAGGTTTTAACGTAGCAAGAATAGTAGGTTTTTTATCAAAATTACCAATTGAAGTTGCTGGAACTACCGTAAATAGGTTTTGTGGCTCTTCAATGCAATCTATTCATAATGCAGCTGGTTCTATAGTCTTGAATGCAGGAAAAATTTTTATATGCGCAGGAATAGAGTCTATGAGTAGGATTCCTATGGCTGGTTTCAATCCTATGCCAAATGCTGACCTATATGAAGACAGGCCTGAAGTTTATATTTCTATGGGAGAGACAGCAGAAAATGTTGCCAAGAAATATAAAATAGATAGAACTGAACAGGATGAATTCGCTGTTTTAAGCCATGAAAAAGCATTTAAAGCTCAAAACTCTGGAAATTTTAATTCTGAGATAGTTCCAATTGATAATGGTCAAGAGTTGGTTGATAGTGACGGTTGTATAAGGCCAGATACGACTGTCGAGAATTTATCAAACCTTAAGCCCGCATTTATGGAGAATGGCTCAGTTACTGCAGGTACTTCATCACCTCTTACAGATGGGGCATCAGCTGTTTTAGTTTGCAGTGAAAGTTACGCTAAAGAGCATAAGCTCCCGATATTAGCTTCAATTAAATCGATTGCAGTTCATGGCTGCAATCCTGAAACAATGGGAATGGGCCCTGTTTATGCTACAAAAAAAGCACTTGATAGAGCTAATCTATCAATTAATGATTTAGATATAATTGAACTTAACGAAGCTTTTGCATCTCAATCTCTAGCGGTAATTAAAGAATCAAAGATGCAACTTGACAAGGTCAATGTTGATGGGGGTGCAATTTCTTTAGGTCACCCACTAGGAGCTACAGGAGCTAGAATAGTAGGCAAAGCAGCCTCTTTGCTAAAAAAACAGAAAAAACAATTCGCTCTGGCTACTCAGTGTATAGGTGGGGGGCAAGGGATTGCAACTATTTTAGAAGCAGTTTAAGAGTTTAGCGCTATGACTAAATTTAAAAAAGTTGCAGTTATTGGTTCCGGTTTAATGGGAAGTGGTATTGCGGCCCAAATAGCAAACTCTGGAACGGAAGTTCTGCTTTTAGATATTCTTTCTGATGACCCTAATAATAGAAATCTAATTTCTGAAAAAGCTATAGAAAAATTACTAAAAACAAAGCCTGCGGCTTTAATGCATAAACGAAATGTGAAATTGATTACACCTGGTAATATAGATGATCACATGCATTTGATTTCTGAATGTGATTGGGTATGTGAAGCAGTATTAGAAAACTTAACAATTAAACATGAAATTTATAAAAAGATTGAAAAATTTTATTCTAAAGATTCAATTATTAGTTCCAATACCTCAACAATTCCTCTATCCAAGCTTACTGAGGGTTTCTCTGCAGAATTTAAGCAAAATTTTATGATTACTCATTTCTTTAATCCTCCTAGGTATATGCCTTTGCTTGAAATTGTTGCTTGTAAAGAAACAGAAGAAGCCTCTATTAATAAAATTAAAGAGTTTTCTGATATATATCTTGGTAAAGAAATAGTTTTTTGTAAGGATACTCCAGGTTTCATTGCTAATAGAGTTGGTATTTTTTGGGCTATGGTGGCAACTCAAAAAGCTTACGATTTGGGTTTAACTGTAGAAGAAGCAGACGCAATTGTTGGTAAGCCAATGGGTATTCCTAAAACTGGGATATTTGGTTTAATGGATTTAACAGGTATTGACCTAAAAGATCATGTAATTGGCAGTATGGTTGAGACACTCCCAAATGAAGATAGCTTTTTTGAAATATATAACCCTCAGCACCCTCTTAATCACTTAACAAAGAAAATGGTTAATGAAGGTTTTATAGGAAGAAAGGGCAAGGGGGGGTTTTACAGATTAATTAAGGATAAAGGTCAGAAAAGAAAACAAGCCCTTGATTTAATTTCAGGAGAATATAGGGAAATTATTAAGCCTAACTTAGACAGTGCTAAATATTCAAAAAAGAATCTTAAAAAATTAATTGAATTTAATGATAAAGGTGGGGCTTATGCTTGGGAGGTGCTTTCGAATGTTTTGAAGTATGCTGCAGAGCTTATTCCAGAGATTTCTGATGAAATTTTTTCAATAGATGAAGCGATGAGATCAGGGTATGCTTGGAAATTTGGTCCATTCGAATTAATTGATCAACTTGGTACAGAATGGTTTTCAAAAAAATTATCTGATTCTGGTCTTAAAGTTCCTGAAATAATAAAGATAGCTAATGGNAAANCCTTATACCGNATAAANAATGGNAAAAANGAATTTATGTCATTAGATGGTTCATATAAACAAATTCCATTTAACCCAGATTCATGGTATCTTAGCGAAATCAAAATTGGAAAGGACCCAATAGCATCTAANAAGTCNGCTTCAATTTGGGATATAGGGGATGGAGTTGCCTGTTTAGAATTTCATAGTAAAATGAATGCAGTTGATACTGANTCGCTTGNAATGGTTAAAGAAGCNTCNAGGCTCGATAAAAAAGGCTTTAAAGCTCTTGTTATNGGAAATGATTCTAATCATTTTTCAGCAGGTGCAAATATTGGNATGGCATTATTTGCTGCAAATCTTGCTATGTGGCCCTTACTTGAGCAAACATTCAAAGAAGGCCAAAGCTCATATNCAGCTCTTAAATATTCCCCTATACCNGTAGTTGTTGCTCCNGCAGGTATGGCGCTTGGTGGTGGTTGCGAAGTTTGTTTGCATGCCGATTTTGTAAATGCTCACTCAGANTTGTATATGGGGCTTGTAGAAGTTGGAGTAGGCATTGTTCCAGGTTGGGGTGGTGTTAAAGAAATGGTTTTTAGNCATTTAAAAAATAAAAAGAGGCCTGGAGGCCCAATGCCAGCTTTAATGGAAGCTTTTCAAACTATTGGTTTAGCAAAAGTATCTACTTCAGCTGAGGAAGCTAAAGATCTTTTATTCCTNGGAAATAATAATTCAATTACTATGAATAGAAAACGTCTTCTNCCNGATGCAAAAAAACAGGCTTTGTTATTGTCAGAAAACTATACCCCTCCCTCAAAAGAAGAGGTAGTTTTTTTACCTGGAAAAACAGCAAAGANAGCCTTTCATTTAGCAATTGATGATTTTAGAAAGTCTGGAAAAATTACTAATCATGATGTTGTTGTNTCNAAAGAATTAGCNAATATTATCTCTGGAGGAGAAACAGATATACTTGAGCCAATAAGTGAAAAACAGATAATGANTTTAGAGCTTATGGCAATTTCTAAATTATTTAGAGAGCCTAAGTCGTTGGATAGAATGGAGCACATGCTAACTAAGGGCAANCCTCTTAGAAACTAACTTTTTTNTGGAATATAATATGCAAAAATATGAAGCGCCAATTAAAGACATTGAATACTTATTTAACTCAGTTTTTAATATTAAAAACTATTCAAATTTAGATAAGTTTAAAAAAATAAATCCTGAAACAGTAAGTATGATACTTGATGAAGCNTCTAAATTTACTAAGAATATTTTGNTNCCATTGAATCATTCAGGTGATTCNGAAGGTTGTTATTTTAATNATGGTGAAGTTAAGACTCCAGAAGGCTTCAAGGAAGCATANAAAGCNTTTGTAGATGGTGGNTGGTCAAGCCTTACTTTTGATGANCAGTTTGGCGGGCAAGGTTTNCCGACAATTATTGGNGTNATCGTNTCNGAAATGATTGTCTCGACTAATATGGCNTTTGGAATGTATCCTGGTTTGACGCAAGGAGCATTCAAAGCAATTGAAAAAATAGGGGATAGCGAGCAAAAAAAATTCTATTTGCCAAAATTTTCAAGTGGTGAGTGGACAGGGACAATGAANCTTACTGAGCCTCAATGTGGAACAGATTTGGGTNTGATAAAGACAAAAGCTCAACCTTTAACTGACGGCACTTANTCAATCACTGGNACAAAGATTTTTATCTCTGCTGGTGAGCATGATTTAAGTAAAAATATAATACACCTAGTATTAGCNAGATTACCTGATGCGCCAAAAGGAATAAAAGGTATAAGCTTGTTTATAGTTCCTAAATTTTTATCTAATGCTGATGGCTCTCTTGNNAAGCGAAATAATGTAATATGCCAGTCAATTGAAAATAAAATGGGAATAAAAGCATCATCAACATGCGAAATGAAATATGACTCTGCTACTGGGTACCTTTTAGGACAAAAAAATAAGGGTATGAGAGCGATGTTTATAATGATGAATGAAGCAAGANTAGGAGTAGGAATTCAAGGTTTAGGTATGTCCGAGGTNGCTTATCAAAGNGCTGCTGAATACTCAAAAGACAGGTTNCAGGGAAGAAGNTTAGGNGAGCCTAATAGNCANGAANTTCCAGCAGANCCAATTATTGTTCANCCNGACGTAAGAAGAATGCTTTTGTCTATGAAATCTTTNAATGAGGCAGCNAGAGCTTTGTCAATTTGGATAGCTTTAAATGTTGATATTTCTGANTATCATCCAGATCAAAATACTCGAGAAAACGCATCAGANCTATTAGCCTTAATGACTCCTATTGCTAAGGCCTTTTTAACTGATACAAGTTTTGAAAATGTAAANTTAGCTTTACAGTGTTATGGAGGNCACGGTTACATACGTGATCACGGAATTGAGCAATTTGTTAGAGATACAAGGATAACTCAGTTATATGAGGGCACAAGTGGAATTCAATCCTTAGATTTAGTAGGTAGAAAATTACCTCAGAATATGGGGAGGTTGCTGAGGCAATTTTTTCACCCTGTTGATAGATTTATTCAGGAAAATATCGGTGAGAAAAATCTGTCAGATATTATTTTGCCTTTAGCCAAGTCATTTGCTCGCCTACAACAAGCTTCAGCTTGGGTAGTTGAAAAAGGAATGGCAAACCCTAACGAGGCTGCTGGAGCTTCTTCTGATTATTTAAAATTATTTGGCCTTGTTACTCTTGGATATATGTGGGCAATGATGGCTAAAGTTAGTTTATCGGAAATAAATAATGAAGAATCTGAAAAAGAATTTCATGAAGATAAAATTAATCTCGCAAAGTTTTATATGAGTAAGGTCTTGCCTGAAACTTCCTCTCTTCTCTCTAAGATAACAGCAGGTTCAGAAACGCTAATGTCTATAAAAAAATCTAATTTTTAAGGTCAACCTTCGCGATTTACCCACGAAGGCTTTCTTTTTTCAAAAAAAGCTTTTAGCCCTTCTGAGCCATCACTATTTCTTGTCATATAAGCAACAGTTCGAGCGCCATCATCTAATAAGAGAGATAACTCTTTCTTATTAACTTCTTGAATTAATCTTTTACTTTCTTTAATTCCATTTGGTGACCTTGTTTTAATACTATCTAAAATATTTCTTAATATAAATTGTGTTTCATCTAGGTCTTTGCATAAATGTGAAATAAGGCCTAATTTATATGCTTCTTCTCCAGAAATTGTAGCGCCAGTTGTAACCATTCTCCTGGCCTGAAAACTCCCAAGCCTATTAACAACGAATGGAATTATTTGAGCTCCAGGTAAGCCAAAGCCTGTTTCAGGCATAGCATAAGATGAATCAATTGTTCCGATTACTATGTCAGACACACAAGCAATTCCAAAGCCACCACCTCTTGCAGCACCATGAACTATTGAAATAATTGTCTTAGGTGAATCGTTTATGGCAGTTAGAAGGTCACCAAAACGTCTATTCACATTATATAATTTATCCTCTTCATTATTTGAGGGCTTATTGATATTATCTATCATATCTTTTAAATCACCTCCTGCTGAGAAGTGCTTACCTTCAGCCCTGATAACAACAACATCTATCTCGTTATTTCTGCTTAAGTTGATAAATGTTTCATGAATTTCAATCGCCATTTCTACATTCATAGCATTTCGTGAGTCAGGTCTGTTCAGTGATATGGTTAAACAAAAACCATCTAATGTATGCTTTATCCATTTGCATTTAGGTAAAATATATTCCATGTTGCTCTCAATAAATTATATTAAAAATTTAATAATAGGAGATACTCTATGGATTTAGAAGAAGAAACTAACAAAATACGAGATAAGGTCGGTGAAGATTGTGGTATAGGAGGAAAAATTAAGTTTGATCTAGGCGAAGTAGGTGTCATTTTTGTAGATGCATCAGTTGTGCCTAATTTAGTAAGCAATGACAATGATGAAGCTGATTGTACAATAGTTTTATCTTCTGATGATTTTATGCAAATCCAAGGCGGTGATTTAGATCCAACTACTGCATTCATGATGGGAAAATTAAAAATTGAAGGTAATATGGGGCTTGCAATGAAAATACAAAGTATGATGGGTTAGTAGTTAGCAAATTTTCCAAATAGAATTTGAAAAGGCAATAATTTTTTTTTCATTTTGAAATAAGTTGGTTTTAGTGAAGACAAGATTTGTAGTTGTTTTCATTATCTCTGAATTACAAATTAAAAATTTATTTGATTCAATATCATCTGAAAATTTAATGCTTTTGCTTAACAATTTACAATTTTTGTTTAGTAATTTACTGACATTCAAACTCATTAATTTAACAAAAAAAAACTCTATTTCTTCTGTCTGAATAATTGTTAATGCTTTATTTGTCGGCTCAGAAAAAATTAGTCCAGCTTCAAAGTCATCATCAGAATTTTTTTGGAAAATTGTTGCTTTCGTATTTATTAAAGTAATTTCTTCAAGCTTGACGAAACTATTTTTTTTGAGTGTCATTATTTAAATTTAAAAGTAAATTTTATTTTGATGTTGCAACAAATACACCATCCCAGTTTTCTGGAGGTGGATTCTGTCTATATTCATCAATTCTATCGGTATAAAGTATATTTAAAGTTTCAATATCAATATTAACATTCTCCGAAAGTTTTTTTGTATCCTTAATTAATCTTTCTGCATTATCCCATTCTTTATTTCGGTATGCGCTTAACATTTTTGCATTTGCATCAGCTAATTTTTGAAATTCTGATGTTTGCTTATATTCTTGATCTCCAATAAGAGCAAAAATTCTTACAGCTTCAGCTTTACCTTTTACAGCGATAAGGTCTAATTCTATTGTAGCCCAGTCTTGCATCGTTTTTTGAGTTTCCTCTCCAATAACTATATCAACGCCATAATTTTTTGATTGACCTTCTAATCTTGCAGCTAAATTTACAGGGTCACCCAATACTGAGTAGTCAAAGCGTTTATCAGAGCCCATGTTTCCAACTACGCATTCCCCGGTGTTAATTCCTATTCCTATTCTTACAGGGTGAAAATCTCTATTTTCTTCTTCTGCTTCTTTTTTTAATTGTTCATTAAGTTTTGGCAAGTGTTCAAACATAGCTAAGGCAGAACTACCAGCATTTTGTGGATGATTATCATCATCAAGAGGTGCGTTCCAGAAAGCCATTATGCAATCACCCATATATTTATCAATGGTACCTTTACGTTCCATAATTATATCAGTCATTGGCGTCAAAAATTTGTTTATAAGAGAAGTTAACCCTTGAGGATTGGTTTTGAATGTTTCTGATATGGCTGTAAAACCTCTAACATCACAAAACAAAAAAGTCATATTTTTCATCTCTCCACCTAAAATTAATCTATCAGGTTCATCGGCTAGTTGTTCAACAAGCGCAGGTGAAAGATATTGAGCAAAAGCGCCACGGACTTGTTTTTTCTCAGCAGAAGTAGCAGAAAAACTAGTATATGTAAGATAAGAATAGAGAAAAAGGACTGCTATTGCGAAAAAACTAAAATCAATTAGTTCTCTTCCAGGTAATGAGATAATTGAACTATCAATTCCCGCAAATGAGAACCACGAGAAGGAAATAAGAAATATAGAGACAACACCAACAAGAAGTAAAGACCAGCCAGCTCCTATAGTTGGTAAAAGTATAATTAATAATATACCTGTGAATATGGCAATTAGAATTTCTAAAGCTGGAGCAGTGTCTCCTCTTGTTAATGGGGTTTTAAATAATATTGTTTCTAACATATTCGCGTGCACTTCTACCCCAGGTAAATTGTTTGAAATGGGAGTAGCCCTTATATCTCTTAAGCCGACTGCAGATGTGCCAACTAAAACAAATTTATTTTTAAAACGCTCTGGAGGAATTAAACCAGAGATTACGTCTTTTGCTGAGACATACAAGTCATTTGTCTGTTCTCCAGGCTTGGCATAATAGACCCAGATTTCTCCGTTTGGTTCAGTTGGTATAAAGTAGTCTTTCGTAAGTGCAACCTTTGTAATTCCTATATCATTCGAAAAAACGATTAGTGGTCTTTTGGGCTTTCCTGTTGCTTGTCGAAGCATCTCTAGTGTTAAAGTTGGATATATCTTTCTCCTAATTTTTCCATTTTTCTTTAGGTATTCAATTTTAATTATAATTGGAACTTTTCTAACTATTCCGTCAGGGTCGGGCTCTACATTGAGCATTCCTAATCCAGGAGTAGCTTTTTCTAAGGGCTTGAAGTTTCTTAAAACAGCTTTAAAGTTTGAATTAAGAAAAGGATATGGTTTTGCACCTTTTCTTGCTAAAGGGGGAGCTGAAGGTAATCCTTTTCTTTGACCTGGAATAGCAGCCCCTCTTGCCGCTTGCCCAAGGACAACTCTACTTTGTTTAAGAGAATTAGCGAATATTGCATCATTGCTTGGGAGTGCTTCTAATTCTTTTATTGTATTTGGGTTTAAATTTCTTGCGCTAGCTCTGCTTGCAACAAGGTTTGGGGAAAGTCTATCTTCTTCAGCAAAAATTACGTCAAAACCCACTGAAATAGCACCGCTTCGCATCAGGTTTTCAAGCATTTTAGTTAAAACATCTCTTGGCCAGGGCCATTGTCCAAGTGAAGCCAAACTTTCATCATCTATATCAACAATTACTACAGGCCTCTCTTTATTTTCAGGCACCTCTCTAGGTTTTTGATTTTGATAAAAGTCAAATAGAAATGATTGAAGGGGTTGTAAAGTGTTTGCTCTAATAGTGTTGATAGGTCCACCTGGAGTAAGTTCTGAAGCCTTAACAACACATAAAACCAAAAGTATTATAAGAGCGATTAATCTTCCTCTTTTCCACCAATCAATAAGTTTTTTCCACAAAGGCCTTGCGCCTCTTTTATTTTCTTCATTTGATGTATCTTGATTTTCTTTATTATCACTCAATTTAACTTTACCTCAAAATAAGAAATTTTCTTAAAAATAAATAAAACTTAGTTTAATCAAAAAAGTCTATATAATTAAAAACTTAAATATTATATTCTTAGTAAACAAGACTTAGCTTATTTAATCTAGTATCATTAGGCAAAATTACTGTGAAAATTAATCAAAAAAGGTTGATATCTCTAATAAAAGCTATCTTTTTCGCTTTTTTTATTCTTAACCTTGAAAATGTTTTAGCTGATCAGATAAATGTTCAAGTATCTAAAGACTTAAAATTTTTTCAAGATTGCGAAGAGTGTCCAAAGATGGTGGTTATTCCATCCGGAAAAATTGATTATGAAAATACAGCGCTTAAAGGGTTTTCATCAGAATTTAAGAAAATAGTTGTAAAAAAGCCATTTGCGATGAGTGTCTTTGAGATAACTTGGTCAGAATGGCTCAAGTGTGTAAAGAAAATGATATGTAAAAAAAATCCTTCAGATCAAGGTTGGGGCAAAGCAAACCTTCCAATAATTAATGTTAGTTGGTTTGATGCAATAGACTTCATTAGTTTTCTGAATTTAAATACCGAAGGTAATTATAGACTTCCAACAGAGGCAGAGTGGCAATATGCAGCAAGAGCAAATACAAAATCGAGGTATTGGTGGGGTGATAAGTTAATAAAAAATTATGCTAATTGTAGGATCTGTGGCAGCCAATGGGATGGAGAGCAGAGTTCACCAGTAGGTTCATTTAAATCAAATCAATTTGGACTATATGATATGAATGGAAATGTATGGGAATGGACAAGTGATTGTTGGGTAGATAAAGGAGATAAACAGGTTAAAATGAAAAATAATACTAGCCGCACCTCTTGCAATGATAGAGTTATCAAGAGTGGTTCATGGTATTATATCCCAAAATTAATGACTCCAGAAGCTCGGCATAAATTCCCTTCAAATTTATCTAGTTATAATATTGGTTTTAGGGTTGCAAAGGATTTAAATTAAAAAAAAGACGGAGAGTTATCTCCGTCAGTTATGGGAGGATGTTTGTTCATTTTGAACAAACAAAAAGTATCCAAATAAGATTAACGTTTGGTTAATTAGTGCGAATATAAAAATTGATGGTGCCGCCGAGAAGAATTGAACTTCTGACCCCACCCTTACCAAGGGTGTGCTCTACCCCTGAGCTACGGCGGCAAAGTATGTTGGATAAAAATATTGTTTATTATATCACAAATATAAAATAGTCTAGGTTTGATTTAATATAAAGTATTTATATTTCAGTTTGGTATAATAGAGCTACTATTAATATTAATAAAATTGGCGCAAAAAATTGCAAAAGAAAAATTCAAAAAACTTGGCTCTTGCCCTTAAGCAGAACCTTCATAGGAGGAAAGCGCAGGTAA
>NZXH01000026.1 GCA_002701885.1 Rhodospirillaceae bacterium
ATCTTACGGAAAGTTCAAGCTCATCAACCTTCCTAAGTAAATTTGGATTTATCTCTGGCTCAGACCCACTTTCCTCAGGAAGATCAGGCTTCGGTTCCTCGAAATTAATAAATAGTTGAAACTGCTCTTGAAGAATTCTTGCAGCAAATGCAACAGCATCTTCTGGAGATATAGTTCCATTAGTTAATACTTTTAAAGTTAATTTATCATAGTCAAGCTTTTGACCTTCTCTAGTATTATCTACTTTATATGAAACACGACGAACAGGGCTATAAACAGCATCAACAGGGACAAGTCCTATAGGCTGATCTTCTGATTTTTCTAAGTCAGCAGCAACATAGCCCTTACCATTTTCAATAGTCATCTCCATTCTAATTGAAGCGCCCTCATCTAGGGTACATATAACATGAGTGGGGTTCATTAACTCCACATCATGTCCGAGTTCAATCTGACTACCTGTAACTTGACCTGGTCCGACAGCATGTAGACGAACTTTCTTTGGACCTTCTCCATGCATATTCAATGCTAATTGTTTAATATTTAGAACTATATCAGTGACATCTTCTCTAACACCCGCAACAGATGAAAATTCATGTAAAACACCATCAATTTGAACCGAAGTAACAGCGGTACCTTGAAGAGAAGATAGAAGAACTCTTCTTAAAGCATTGCCCAATGTTAATCCGAAACCTCGTTCTAAAGGTTCAGCAACAATTGTTGCTTCGCGATTTGGGTCCTCACCTTTTTCAATTGATAAATTTTCAGGTGTAATTAATTCTGTCCAATTCTTTTGAATCAGGTCGACAGTCCTATTTAACACAGCGACTTCCTTCCATATTAAGATTGAAGTAAAAAAACCTCAATCAATTAGTTTAGCTCATACTCTTCGCCGCTTAGGCGGCCTACATCCATTATGAGGTATAGGCGTAACATCCTTTATACTGGTAACTGTTAGCCCAACCGACTGAAGTGCACGCAAAGCTGACTCCCTACCAGAACCTGGACCACGAACAAGAACCTCAAGAGTTTTCAAACCATGTTCTTGAGCCTTTTGACCAGCATCTGCAGCTGCTAGCTGAGCTGCATAGGGTGTAGATTTACGCGAACCCTTAAAACCTTGCGAACCAGCAGATGACCAGGATATAGCATTACCTTGAGCATCTGTTATAGTCACAAGCGTATTATTAAAAGTAGCGTTTACATGAGCTACTCCAGAGGTAATATTTTTCCTCTCTCTTTTTTTTACACGACTTGTAGTTTCTTTTGCCATTTTTTATGCCTTCTTCTTACCAGCAATTGGTTTAGCTGGACCTTTTCTGGTTCTAGCATTTGTATGAGTTCTTTGACCTCTTACTGGTAATCTTCTTCTATGCCGAAGTCCTCTATAACATCCAAGATCCATTAGTCTCTTTATATTTATAGATATCTCTCTCCTGAGGTCACCTTCAACATTATAATCACCATCAATAATTTCTCTTATTTTCATTACTTCAGAATCGTTAAGGTCATTAACTCTCCTATCGAAACTTAGACCAGCCTTCTCTCTAATTTGCTTAGCTTTAGTTCTTCCAATACCGTATATATAGGTTAAAGCTATATCTACACGCTTACCTGTTGGAATATTCACCCCCGCTATACGTGCCACTATTTATCTCCTATAAACTGGTTTATTAAATAAACTAAAAACAAAAAATATCCTAAAAAAACCTTGAGGCGCGAGATTATCTTTATCCTTGGCGCTTAAGTCAACCTTTTGCTGCAATCTTATCATCTAAAATGCCAGAAATTTGTATTTCTACCTCTTCAGAGCTACTCATTCCATCAACTGACCTCAAAAGACCCCTATTTTCATAAAATTCCAATAATGGGGCCGTATGCTTGTGATATACTCCTAAACGGTTCTCCATAACTTCTCTTGAATCATCTGATCTGCGGGAAAAGTGAGTATTACCACAAAAATCGCAAACTCCCAAATTTTTTGGCACCTTAAAACTGTCATTATATACTGCTCCACATTCTGAACATGTAAATCTTCCTGTAACTCTTTCTATAAGCAAATCATCATCAACCTTCAACTCTATAACTGCAAATAGAGACCGACTTCTTATTTTCAAAAGTTTTTCTAAAGCTACCGCCTGACCTTCAGTTCTAGGAAAACCATCTAAAATAAAGTTTGCTTTACCTAACGACTTAATTTTCTCTGAGATTATTCCAACCATTATCTCATCAGGAACAAACTCACCTTTATTCATAATTTCTTTCGCTTTATTACCTAAATCGCTTCCTTCTGACACTGCATTTCTTAGCATATCGCCCGTCGAAAGTTGAACATAACCTCTTTTTTTTTCCAATATTTTTGCTTGAGTTCCCTTACCCGCTCCTGGAGGACCAAGCAAAATAATACTCATCTTCCTCTACCTCTAAGTTTAGATTTCTTTATCAGGCCTTCATATTGGTGTGCGAGTAAATGTGACTGTATCTGAGCAACGGTGTCCATTGATACAGTTACAACAATTAAAAGAGATGTACCTCCAAAATAAAAAGGCACACCAAACCTTGAAATAAGAATTTCTGGTAAAACTGCAACTCCAACTAAATATATTGCACCAATCACAGTAAGCCTAGTTAGAACATGATCTAGGTAATCCGCTGTATTTTTTCCAGGCCTAATCCCAGGAACAAAACCACCATTCTTTTTTAAGTTATCAGCAGTATCTCCTGGATTAAAAACAATAGAAGTATAAAAAAATGCAAAAAAAGCAATTCCTGCTGCATACAGAAGAAGATATAAAGGCTGCCCTCTGCCCAGAAGTGCAGAAATAGTAGCCAACCAATCTGGACCACCTCCAGCACTAAAATTAGCAAGTGTAATTGGCAGAAGAAGCAACGAAGATGCAAAGATAACAGGTATAACGCCTGAAGTATTTATTTTGAGTGGTATATGAGAGCTTTCACCGCCAAACATTTTATTTCCTGATTGCCTCTTAGGATATTGTACGATAATTCTTCTTTGTGCTCTTTCAACAAATACAACAAAAGTTATTAATGCTACCATTGCAATCAAAAGGAAAACTATGAAAAGAGCTGATAAAGCCCCAGTTCTTCCAAGCTCAAGTGTAGCAACTAGTGCGGACGGAAGATTAGCAACAATACCAGCAAAGATAATAAGCGATATGCCATTACCTACACCCCTAGCAGTTACCTGTTCCCCTAACCACATGAGGAATACTGTGCCAGAGGTTAATGTAATAACGGTTGTAATTCTGAAAAATGCACCTGGGTCAATAACTGCTGAACCTTGTGAGCTAGTCATACTTTCAAGACCTACAGCAATACCGTAACCTTGAACAGCTGCTAATATTACCGTTCCATACCTAGTATATTGGTTGATTTTTTTTCTACCCTGCTCACCTTCTTTTTTTAATTGCTCAAACTTTGGTGAAATTGCTGTCATCAATTGCATTATTATTGATGCAGAGATGTAAGGTAGAATATTCAATGCAAAAATTGTCATCCTTCCTAAAGCCCCACCAGCAAACATATCAAACATTCCTAATATGCCACCAGTATTTTGCTGGAAAATCTCTTGCATGATAACTGGGTCAATACCTGGTATAGGTATAAATGTGCCTAGCCTATAAATAATTAATGCTCCAAGAGTAAACCAAATCCGTTTTTTTAATTCAGCGGCTTTACCCAGTGCACCAAAATTTAAATTGGCTGCGAGTTGTTCAGCAGTTGAAGCCATTCTATTTAATTGAACTCCAATTTATATTTATGAGGAATCTATTCATTTTCTTTAGTTTTAGTTTTAGTTTTAGTTTTAGTTTTTTTATTGTCAACTATTAACACTTTGCCCCCAGCTTTTTCGACAGCAGCAATTGCTGACTTCGAAGCAGTATGAACTTCAATGTTTAATTTTGCTGTTAATTTTCCCTTAGCAAGCAATCTTAATGATGAATCAATTGATTTAATAATTGATAGGGATTTAAATTTTTCTAAATCTAGTTTTTCATTAGAATCAATTTTTCCATTATCAACATAAGACTGAATTTTGCCTATATTTATTACTTGATTTGGCTCTCTAAAAATATTTGTGAAACCTCTCTTGGGTAGTCTTCTATATATAGGCATTTGACCGCCTTCGAACCCTTTTATTGATACCCCAGAACGAGACTTAGCGCCTTTATGGCCTTTTCCAGAGGTTTTACCAGTTCCAGAAGCCATGCCCCGGCCAACTCTCTTTGGTTTCTTTGATGCACCAAAATTATCTGCTAACTCATTAAGTTTCATAACAATTAATCCTTCTAAGAGCTTTCTACTCTGACAAGATGCTTAACTTTATTAATCATTCCTCTAACAGATTCAGTATCTTCTAGTTCAGACAAACGATTGACTTTATTAAGACCCAAGCCAATTAGAGTTTTTCTCTGATCTGCAGGCCTTCCAATTGGACTTTTAATTTGACGCACTTTTAATAGTTTCTTTGACATTTAATTCCTCATATTCTCATGATGATTGAGAATTAGTTTGTTCAGCTCCACGCCTTCTGCCAACAATATCACTCACTTTTTTTCCTCTTTTCGAAGCAACTATCCTAGGTGACATTGTACCTTGAAGCGCATCAAATGTAGCTTTAATCATATTATGAGGATTAGAAGAGCCAGTAGACTTAGTCACAATATCTTGCACACCCAAAGTTTCAAAAATTGCACGCATTGGACCTCCTGCTATAATTCCAGTACCTGGAGGTGCAGACCTAAGAACTACTTTTCCAGCACCAAAATGGCCTTGGATATCATGATGCAGTGTTCTTCCTTCTCTAAGTGGAACCCTAATCATATTTCTTTTGGCCGACTCTGTAGCTTTTCTAATTGCCTCAGGAACTTCTCTTGCCTTACCTTTTCCCCAACCAACTCGACCTTTTTGATCACCAGCAACAACAAGAGCAGCGAATCCGAATCTTCTTCCACCTTTAACAACTTTGGCAACCCGATTAATACCAACCAGCTTATCTACTATTTCTGAATCCTGTTTATCAGAAGAATTTTGTCTCGGCATACCTATTCCTTTTCTTTAAAAAACTAAACCTGCTTCTCGAGCAGCTTCCGCAAGAGCTTTAACTCTTCCATGATACAAATACCTACCCCTATCAAAAACTACCTCTTTAATTCCAGCTGCAGTAGCTCTTTCTGCTATGTTCTTTCCAGTAATCACAGCACACTCTTTTTTTCCCTTTGCATTTTCTTCTTTAGCATTAATTTCTAAACTAGAAGCGGAAACTAGTGTTTTCCCTTGCTTATCATCAATTATCTGAGCATAAATATTATGGTTAGACCTGAAAACTGAGAGCCTCAACCTGCCATTTGATTTCTTTTTAAGTGAGCTTCTAACTCTTTGCTGTCTTTTTTTAACTTGAACTTTATCTGACATTTTTATTTCTTCTTACCTTCTTTTCTTACAATAAATTCATCTTTATATTTAACTCCCTTACCTTTATATGGTTCAGGGGGACGAAAAGCTCTAATTTCAGCAGCAACTTGGCCAACTTTTTGCTTGTCAGAACCAGAAATTGTTATTTGATTTTGACCTTCTGTAGCTATTGAGATCCCATCAGGTATTTTGTAATTAACATCATGACTAAACCCAAGATTTAAAACTAATTCTTTTCCTTTAACCTGAGCGCGATAACCTACTCCATTTATCTCAAGTTGTTTTGAAAAACCGTCTGTAACACCAATAATTAAATTATTAACAAGAGTCCTCTGCATTCCCCATAAAGCTTTTGAGTTTTTAATTTCTTTAATAGGTGTAAAAGATAGTTGTGATTCTTTTTGTGTTATTTCTACACCCTCAACTAAAGCCATGTTCATAGAACCCTTAGGACCTTTTACTAGAATCTCTCCATTATCAATTTTTACATCGACACTTGATGGAATATCTATTGGAATTTTACCTATACGTGACATAATTTTATCCTAATAGTATCTCTTCTAAACAACGTTACAAAGTATCTCGCCGCCAACTTTTAATTCCCTGGCCCTTGAGTCAGATATCACACCCTGAGGTGTAGACAATATAACTATACCTAAACCACTACTCACATTCGGCAATTCTTTAATACCAGAATAAACCCTTCTGCCAGGACAAGACACTCGCTCTATATTCTTGATTACAGGTTTACCATCATAATACTTAAGTTGGATTTTTAATTCTGGCTTACCAACTTCAACTTCTAATTGCTCAAAGTCTCTAATATAACCTTCATCTTTTAAAACATTTAATACATTTGCTCTTAACTTTGATGCTGGACTAGAAACTTCAAGGAGACGGGCCATCTGTCCATTCCTAATCCTTGTTAACATATCAGCAAGGGGGTCACTCATTGCCATGGCTAATTCCTCCTATCACCAACTTGATTTAACCATACCAGGTATTTGCCCCAAAGAGGCCAATTCCCTGAGCGCTATACGAGACAGTTTAAGCTTTCTAGAATAACCTCTTGGCCTTCCTGTAAGCATACAACGATTTCTTATTCTAGTAGGAGAAGAGTTTCTGGGAAGTTTAGCTAATTTTAGAAAAGCTTCAAATCTCTCTTCTTGAGATAAAGATTTATCTCTAGCAATCTTCTTTAACCTCTCCCTCTTAGGGGCATACCGGTCAGATAAAGCTCTTCTCCTGTTATTTTTTTCTATTGCACTTTTTTTTGCCATTAAATATTCCTTAAAATTTTAGCGAGTGAAAGGCATTCCAAAACCTTTTAAAAGCTCACATGCCTCATTATCTGTTTTTGCTGAAGTAATTATTGATATATCCAAACCTCTAATTGTTTCGACTTTATCGTAATCTATTTCTGGAAAAACAATGTGCTCCTTAATGCCCATTGAATAATTTCCATTTCCGTCAAAGCTCTTTTTAGAAACACCCCTAAAGTCTCTAACCCTAGGTAAAGCTATATTTAAAAGCCTATCTAGAAACTCATACATTTTTTCTCTTCTTAATGTTACCTTAGCTCCAATAGCAACTCCTTCTCGAAGTTTAAAATTAGCTATAGACTTTCTCGCCCTGGTGCTGATAGCTTTTTGGCCTGCAATTAGTGTCAACTGGTCACATGTAGCAGCCACTTTCTTTGAGTCTGTTGCACCTTCACCTATACCCATATTTATAACAATCTTATCAACCTTAGGAACAGCCATATTGTTCGGATAATTGAATTGCTTTATCAAATTTGGCCTAAGCTCACTTTCGTATTTTTCTCTAAGTCTTGGCTTCATAACCTTCTTCCTCAACTATCAATTACTTCACCAGATCTTTTTGAAAATCTGACTTTTTTACCATCTTCAAGGATTTTAAAACCTACTTTTGAAGGTTTCCCATCTTTAGGGTCCTCTATAGATAGATTTGAAAGACTAATGGCTGATTCTACCTCTTTTATCCCACCAGGATCAGCTTGCTTTGGGGCAGTATGACGTTTAAACATATTAACACCCTCAACAACAGCCTTGTCAAAACGCTTATCAATTTTTAATACTTTTCCTTTTTTGCCTTTATCTTTTCCCTTAGTGACAATTACATTGTCTCCCTTCCTAATCTTTGAAGACATCATAAAACCTCCGGAGCAAGCGAAATTATTTTCATATATTTTTTGTCACGTAACTCCCTTGTAACTGGCCCAAAAATCCTAGAACCAATAGGCTCTCCCTCTTTATTTATCAAAACTGCTGCATTTTTATCAAATCTAATAGCACTGCCATCAGGCCTTCGAATTTCCTTGGCAGTCCTTACAATTACAGCTCTATGCATCTCACCTTTTTTTACTCTTCCTTTAGGGATTGCTTCTTTAACAGAAACAACAATTACATCACCAACTCCAGCTGTTTTTCTTTTTGACCCACCAAGCACCTTAATGCATTGAACGCTTCTAGCACCTGAATTATCTGCAACCCCTAATTTTGATTCTGCCTGAATCATATTAAATTCCTAGTCTTTATAAACAAATTTAATACACCACTTCCCATGTCTTTAACTTTGAGATAGGTGAACATTCTCTAATATTAACAATAACTCCGACCTTAATTTTATTTTCAGGGTCATGAGCATGATATTTTTTCGACCTACGAATAGTTTTTCCATAAAAAGGATGCGCGACCCGTCTTTCAACTTTAACTACTATAGTCTTATCTCCTGAGCGACTAACAACTCTTCCGGTTAGATTTCTTCTAGGCATTTTTATTGGACCTCTCAGTAGAATTATTAGAATACTTTATAAAGGTTTTAACTCTAGCGATATCTTTTTTTACCTGTCTTACTCTAGCAGTATTTTCTAGCTGCCCACTTACTTTTTGAAAACGCAAATTAAATGATTCTTTTCTTAAAGAAATAAGCTCATCGTTAAGCTCATCTATTGTCTTACCTTTATATTTTTCAGCTTTCATTTAATCAGACTCACTTATTCTAGAAACTAACTTTGTTTTCATAGGCAGTTTTGCAGACGCCCTATCAAAAGCTTCCTTTGCAATATCAGCACCTACACCATCAACCTCAAACATTACTCTTCCAGGTTTTACCCTGCACATCCAATATTCTGGAGAACCCTTACCTTTTCCCATCCTTACCTCAGTAGGCTTGGAAGAAACCGGCACATCAGGAAAAATTCTTATCCAAATTCTCCCGGCTCTTCTCATATGCCTAGTAATAGCACGCCTTGCAGACTCGATTTGTCTGGCTGTTACTCTTCCGGGTTNAACTGCCTTTAAACCATGAGATCCAAAGTTCAAAGATGTGCCGCCTTTTGCGTTTCCATGAATACGACCCTTATGAGCTTTTCTAAATTTTGTTCTTTTTGGACTTAACATTTATTGTTGCCTCATGCCTGATGGTGTCTGCTGATTATCTGTAGACCGCTTATCCTTAGCCATGGGATCGTGACTCATTACCTCACCAGTAAAAACCCAGACTTTAACACCACAAATACCATAAGCAGTTTTAGCCTCAGATTCACCGTAATCAATATCTGCTCTTAAAGTATGCAATGGAACTCTTCCTTCTCTATACCATTCAGTCCTTGCTATCTCAGCACCACCAAGACGTCCCCCACAATTGATCCTTATACCTTTTGCCCCTAACCTTATTGCTGATTGCACAGCTCTTTTCATCGCTCTCCTAAAGGCAACCCTTCTTTCTAATTGCTGAGCAATATTGTCTGCAATTAATTTAGCATCAATTTCAGGTTTTCTTATTTCCACTATATTTAAATGGAGTTCAGATTGGGTCATTTTTGCAAGCTGACTTCTTAATTTTTCGATATCTGATCCTTTTTTTCCAATTACAACACCAGGCCTAGCAGTATGTATTGTAATTCGAGCTTTTTTTGCTGGTCTTTCTATAATAATTTTACTTATACCTGCCTGATTACCCAATTTCTTATGAACAAACTCTCTTATCTTTAGATCCTCATGAAGCAATTTAGCGTAGTCACCTCCGTCAGCAAACCAACGAGAATCCCAAGTTCTATTAACGCCAAGTCTTAGGCCTATTGGGTTAACTTTTTGTCCCATTATCCTTGCTCCTGAATCTCTTTAACTATTATAGTTAGGTTACTAAATGGTTTTGTTATACTTGCGCCTCTTCCTCTTGCACGAGCTCTCCACCTCTTCATTGCAAAAGCACGCCCCACACAGGCTTCTGCTACCTTCAATTGATCAACATCAAGTTGATGATTATTTTCAGCGTTAGCTATAGCAGCTTGTAAGACCTTTTTAACCTCATTTGAAACTCTTCTTTTAGAAAAGGTTAAGTCGGCAAGAGCCTTCTCAACTTTTTTGCCTCTTATTAATCCTGCTACAAGATTTAATTTCTGCGGACTAGTCCTGATTGCTTTAGATCTTGCCATAGCTTCACTATCAGATAATCTTCTATTAGTTGATTTTTTTCCCATATTTAGCTCCTAGTAGCTTTCTTATCACCACCATGTCCTGAGTAAGTTCTAGTTGGAGAAAATTCACCAAACTTATGACCAACCATACTTTCCGTAACTAAAACTGGAATGAACTTCCTGCCATTATAAACACCAAAAGTTAGGCCAACAAATTGAGGTAATATTGTAGACCTTCTGGACCATGTTTTTATAACTTCTTTTCTACCTGAACTTCTTGAAGTCTCAGCTTTCTTCAATAAACTACCGTCTACAAACGGTCCCTTCCAAACAGAACGTGACAATTAAAATCTCCCTACTTCTTTTTATGCCTACTACGCAAAATCATTTTTTGAGTAGATTTATTCTTTCTAGTTTTCTTACCTTTAGTTGGCTTGCCCCATGGACTTACCGGATGTCTTCCGCCTGAAGTCCTTCCTTCACCTCCACCATGAGGGTGATCAATTGGGTTCATTGCGACACCTCTGACTGATGGTCTTTTTCCAAGCCATCTTTTTCTTCCCGCAGAACCAAGTTTAATATTTTGTTGATCAGGGTTTGAGACAGCGCCAACTGAAGCCATACACTCAGACCTGACCATTCTTTGCTCACCAGAAGACAATCTTAGTAAAGCGTACCCAGAGTCTTTACCTACAAGCTGTGCATATGTACCTGCTGATCTAGCAATCTGAGCTCCTTTTCCTAATTTCATTTCTATATTATGGACAATGGTTCCAACAGGAATAGAACTTAAAGGCAAAGCATTTCCTGGTTTAATTGGAGCATTAGGACCAGAAACAACTTTATCTCCAATTTTAAGCCTTTGAGGTGCGATAATATAAGATAATTCACCGTCATCGTATTTTATTAGAGCTATAAATGCCGTTCTATTTGGGTCATACTCTAATCTTTCTACAATTGCAGAGACGCCAAATTTCTTTCTTTTAAAGTCTATAATCCTATATTTTTTCTTATGCCCCCCACCAATTCTTCTAGCAGTAATTCTACCAAAATTGTTTCTACCGCCCTTTTTTGTTTTTCCTTCTGTTAGAGCTTTCACTGGGGGACCATTCCACAAACTTGTCCTGTCTACTATGACTAATGATCGCCTAGATGGGGTAGTTGGATTATGACTTTTTAAAACCATCTATATTCCTGTTGTAACGTCTATGCTGTTGCCTTCTTCCAAAGTTACAAAAGCTTTTTTAGATTCAGGTCTTTTGCCAACAGTTCCTTTAAAACGCTTTATCTTTCCGTTTTGCCTAAGGGTATTAACACTTTTTACTTTTACTTTAAACAAGCCCTCTATAGCCTGTTTAATTTCACTTTTATTACTATCAATAGCAACGTTAAATACAATCTGGTTATATTCAGATATAAACGTAGTTTTCTCTGTTACAACAGGTGAACGAATTACTTCATACATTCTTTCTTGACTGATAGTTTTCAATTTCATTTAAGCCTCTCTTCAAGAATCTCTGCTGCTTCCCTAGTCAGAACAAGCACATCCTTACGAAGAATATCGTAAACGTTTATTCCATTTACAGAAATAACATCTGCTTTTGGGATGTTTCTAATTGAATAAGAAAAATTTTTATCTAAATCATTCCCCTGAACAATAAGAACTGATCCCCAGCCTAGTGATTTAAAACTTGCGACAAGAGAAGCCGTGCTTGGCTTGTCTAAAGTGACATTGTCTATAACAAAAAGATTACCATCTGATTTCTTTGACGATAAGGCCGTTTTTAAAGCAAGCCTTCTCACCTTCTTAGGAAGTTTAAAGGAATGAGACCTAATAACAGGACCATGAGCAACAGCCCCACCTCTAAATTGAGTGCTGCGAACCGATCCTGCGCGAGCTTTACCACTTCCTTTCTGATTCCATGGCTTTGCTGTAGTACCTCTTATTTCAGTAACAGTTAAGGTTTTATGATTCCCACTTTGGCGCTTTGCAAGTTGCCATCTAACAGCTCTTTGCAATAGATCCGGCCTTATTGGTAAACCATATATAGCATCAGATAGTTCTAACTTCCCAACGTTTTTATTGGATAAACTTGTAACATCAACTTGCATCCTTATCTCCTTTAAGATTTTCTGGAGAAGACTCTAAGTCTTTTTTAGATGGAGAAGATTTTTTTGATTTACTTTCTATTGACTCACTTTTTTTATCTGAATTTTCTTCTTCAATTTTTGAATCAGGGGTTTCTTTTTGTGCGCTTCCCTTTAAAGCAGCAGGATAAGGAACTTCTGATGATAATCCAAACTTTACTGAGTCTTTTATAAGCACATAGCTACCAGCTGACCCAGGAATAGCACCTTTCACAATAATTAATTCCCTAGGTTCATCTAATTTTACAACTTCTAGGTTCTGCACGGTAACTCTTTCATTTCCCATATGACCAGCCATTTTTTTTCCCTTGAAAACTTTTCCAGGATCTTGACATTGGCCTGTTGAACCATGAGAACGATGCGATACTGAAACACCATGAGAAGCTCTTAAACCAGCAAAATTATGCCTCTTCATAGCTCCAGCAAAACCCTTTCCAATTGAAGAAGAAGTTACATCAACTTTTTGGCCAGCAATAAAGTGAGCGACTGATAACTCAGAGCCAACATCTAAAAGAGCATCATCACTTACTCTAAACTCTACCAATTTCTTTTTTGGCTCTATTTTAGGCTTAGCAAAGTGTCCTCTTAAAGCTTTAGACATCTTTTTTACCTTTGCAGTCCCGAAACCAAGTTGCAGAGAGTTATAACCATCAACTTCTTTAGTTCGCTTAGCTACCACCTTACAGCTATCAACTTTTAGAATTGTAACAGGGATATGCTCACCCGAATCGGTAAATATACGGGTCATTCCCATTTTTTTTGCTATTAACCCTGTTCTCATAAACTTAACCTTTTAGATTACAACTTAATTTCAACGTCAACTCCAGCTGCTAGATCCAATTTCATGAGTGCATCAACAGTCTGAGGTGTTGGATCAACAATGTCGAGAACTCTCATATGTGTTCTTATTTCAAATTGTTCTCGAGATTTCTTATCAATATGGGGTGACCTTAAAACAGTAAATTTATCTATTTTATTGGGCAGAGGAATAGGTCCTCGTACGCTCGCTCCTGTACGTCTAGCTGTTGTAACTATCTCTCCCGTAGATTGGTCAAGAACCCGATGATCAAAGGCCTTTAAACGAATTCTTATATTCTGCCCATCAATTGCCATAGTTTTTCCCTATATTAACTTTTATCTATTGAAGCAACAACACCAGCCCCAACAGTTCTCCCACCTTCTCTAATAGCAAAGCGTAGACCGTCATCCATCGCAATAGGTGCGATTAATTCAACTTCCATTGTTACGTTATCACCAGGCATAACCATCTCTGTTCCTTCTGGTAATTTAACAACACCAGTAACATCAGTTGTTCTAAAATAGAATTGAGGTCTGTAATTTGTAAAAAATGGTGTATGTCTTCCACCTTCATCTTTAGTAAGAATATAGGCTTCTGCTTTGAACTTTGTATGAGGAGTTATACTACCTGGCTTGGCTAAAACTTGCCCACGTTCAACATCTTCTCTACCAACTCCTCTAATTAGACAACCCACGTTATCTCCTGCCTCACCTGAGTCAAGAAGTTTTCTGAACATTTCAACACCAGTTACTGTTGTTTTAGAAGTGTCTTTAATACCAACTATTTCCACCTCATCACCCACATTAACTATACCTCGCTCAATCCTACCTGTGACAACTGTTCCTCTTCCTGAAATTGAGAAAACATCCTCGATAGGCATAATAAAGTCTTTATCTTTAGGCCTGTCAGGCTGCGGGACATATTCATCCACAGACTTCATAAGCTCCATAATTGCATCTTTACCTGTAGCGTCGTCCTTACCTTCTAAAGCAGCAAGAGCGGAACCTTTAACTATAGGAATATCATCACCAGGAAATTCATAAGCAGATAGTAGTTCCCTAACTTCAAGTTCAACCAAATCTAAAAGCTCTGCATCATCCACTTGGTCTACTTTATTTAGAAAAACAACTATAGCTGGGACACCAACTTGCCTTGCCAAAAGGATATGTTCTCTAGTTTGCGGCATGGGACCATCTGCTGCAT
>NZXH01000027.1 GCA_002701885.1 Rhodospirillaceae bacterium
TTTTCTGGTGTGATTATTTCTTTATCATTTTTTTCTTGTGCTTTAGGTTTATTTTCTAGTTTTTTGGTTTTATTATCTCTGTCCTGTGTTTCTGAATTAATATTATCTATGTTTTGTTCATTTTTTGGGACATTTTTGTTATCTTTAGATATATAGTTTTCCTTTTTTGAAGTGGGTATATCATCTATATGAGTTTCCTCATTGGATGAATCGTATGAAGTATCTTTTTCGATCTTGTTGTATTCATCTCTATTAGATGAATCGTATGAATTATCTTTTTCGATCTCTTTGTATTCATCTCTGTTTTGATTATCTTTTATATTATATTCAGTAGGTTTTTCATCAAATACTTTATTGGCTTCATTAGCTTCTTTGAGGTCTAAATTATTTTTCTCTAAGATATCTCTAAATCTGCCATCAGAGCTCCCTTCATATAAAGTAGACTTTTCATCTTGCCTTATATTTTTTTTGCCAAATTCTGGTATATATATATTTTCAATAGTCATTTTCAAAAAACATAATAAATTAAAATATTGAACCATTAGAAGCAATTGGTGAGCCAATAATTAGTTAATTTATTTTAACTATTTTGTTGCTTGTTATGCCTAAAAATTAATTATCAATTAATATATTTTTTTTGAGGGGGAATATTTTTTTTAAATTTAATAATAATATTTTTCCTATAGATGGAAATTTTTTCTTATAAAAGTTTTGTTAACTTTTTATAGTTTAGATAAGAAAAGTAGTCAGAATAAATTTTTGATTTATTTTATTCTATTTGCAAGTTGGCATGAAATTCGCAAGTAGAAAATAGTTTTTGATTTATCAGTCGAAAGGATAACATAATGCTTGCCCATGAGGAAGCCCAAATAAATTTTGATAAAGGCGCAAACGCTTTTTATGCTAAAGACTTCGAAAAAGCTCACTCTGTATGGGAAAGAGCAGCTAAAGAAAACAATGTTGAAGCATGTTATAACTTAGGTCTTATGTATGCAAATGGTACTGGTATCGAGAGATGTTATGATAAGGCTCATTATTACTTTTCTAAAGCAGCAGATGAAGAACATACTGAAGCTGAATATAGTTTAGGTGTATTACATAATATGGGTTACGGAAATTTAGAGGAAGATCCTGCAGAAGCAGCCTATTGGTATCATAGAGCGGCTGAAAAAAATCACCCTCAGGCTCAATGTAACCTTGCTTCTCTATATGAAAGTGGACAGGGGGTTACAAGGGATTATCTTCGTGCTGTGGAGCTATATAGTCGAGCGGCTGAGCTAGGGTACGTAGTAGCAATATTTAATTTAGGAGTCTTATGTGAAAACGGAACTGGACTAGAAAAAGATATTAAGAGAGCGATTACTCTCTATACAATAGCTGCAGATGCTGGTCTTTCTCCTGCTCAGTATAACCTTGGCGTATTATACGCAACTGGTGCAAATGGATCTGCTGATATTGAAAAAGCTTATGATTTGTTTTCAAAAGCAGCAGACCAGGGTCATGAGTTGGCCATAGAAAATTTACAGACTTTAAAAGAAGTGATTAGTGATTTAGAAAAAGAGTAAAATTTATACAAATCCTTTGAGAAAACGCTGATTTTTATCAGCGTTTTTTTGTTGGCCTGTTGTTTGCAATAAATAAAGTAATAATTACTAGGAGTTTTTTATAATGAGATTCTTCTTGCTATTTAAAGTAGTACTCAACTTAGAATTAATGAAATTTTTACCCACCAAAAGTTTATATGTGGGCAAGATTTGCAGGTTTGATTAATGGTTAGTCTTGACTCAGTATTAAGGACAGGTGTTTCAGGGCTTCAGGCTAACCAAGTTGCCCTAAATACTACATCTAATAATATTGCAAATGTAAACACAGAAGGCTATGTAAGAAGGAATGTGGGTTTTGAGTCTAAAGTTTTAGGCGGGAATCCTGTAGGTGTCTCTGCTTCCCCTGCTACTAGAGCTATAAATAGATTTCTTATAAAGGAAGAAAGAACAATTCTTGCTCAAGAAAAAAGATTTGAAGCAATGCAGGTAATACATGAACAGTTTCAGTCTCTTTTAGGAGCTCCGGGAGATGACTTAACATTTACAGGTAAATTAGATAAAGCTTTTGAAGAAATTACAGGATTAGCCGTTGATCCCTCAGGAAATGTTCCAAGAGTTAGTGCGATGAATCAGCTTAAAGATTATGGTGATGAAATAAACCGTATTTCAAAATTACTTCAAGACTTGAGAGGTGATGCTGATGTTCGAATCGAACAGGCATTAGCTAAAATTAATTCTGAGATTCAGGTTGTTAGTCAATTGAATCCAAAAATTGTAAGGGGATTCAGTCTGAGTGAAGATACTACTACGCTTGTTGAGCAAAGGGATATTTCAATAAAAAAACTATCAGAGTTTCTAGATATAAGCACTTTTGAAATGGATGGTGGTGCTGTCGGAATTACAACTGGTAGAGGTCAAGTATTGCTTGATCATTTAGATCGACAATTAAAATATAATTCTGTAGGTACAATTACAAGTTCTACAGAATTTGAACAGATAAAAATACAAAAAATAAATCCTGATGGAACCACTGAAGATGTTGACGTCCTTGATCCATTTATTACTTCAGGAAGTGTTTTTGGTTTACTTGACATGAGAGATGTTCAAATCCCTGCAATGATGTTAGCTTTAGGGGAGCTTTCATCAAAGGTAATTGATAAATTTAATTCAGTTCACAATAATAGTTCACCCGTTCCACCCCCAGCACTTTTGAGCGGAAGAAATGTTGGAATTCTATCAACGGATAATCATAATTTTAGTGGATCAGTAACTATCGCGACAGTTAATGCTAATAATGTATTAGTAGATAGAGTTTCTGTAGACTTTACAAATGGAACAGTCTCAAAAAATGGCGGGGGTGCTGTCGCTATTGGTGGCAATACAATGAATGATTTAATTACTGCTGTTAATACTCAATTTGGAGCTACAGCATTATCTTTGGTGAGCGGTAAACTCTCCCTGCAAGCAGCAACTGGAACAGGTGTCGCTATTTTGCAAGATGAAACTTCGCCAAGTGCTAGAGCTGGTAGGGGATTTGCGGATTATTTTGGTTTAAATGATCTGCTTCAATCAGATTCACCATCGCATTTTGAAACGGGATTTCTTGGAACTGATGGTCATGGGTTTGGTGCAACGGGGGCAATGACTTTGGAATTAATAGGTCCTAGAGGGCAAAATGTTAAAAGCTTTAATTTTGACCTTGCAACTGCTGGTGCAACTACATTTGATGATATAATTACCTCTTTAAATAATGGTTTTACTGGACTTGCAACTTTTTCACTAGATGGAAATGGAAAAATTGTAGGTGTTCCATCCACTAGTTTAATTGATTATCATTTTTCTGCAAATGCAGATACTACCTCGAGAGGTGGAACAAATAAGTCCTTATCAGATTTGTTTGGATTAGCAAGAAACTCTAAAATAGATCAAGCAATAAATGTTTCAGTAAGGTCTGATATTTTGGAAGATTCAAACAACTTATCTTTAGCACAATTGGATCTTAGCGCTAATGCATTAGCTGGTACAGTTCCAGCTTTAACAGTTGGTGACAATAGGGGTGTCATTGCATTTCAAAATTTAGCAGAACTTCAAATAACATTTAATGCAGCCGGAGATGTAACACAAACAACAAAAACTTTACAAGAATATGCAGCTATTGCTTTATCAGACTTATCTATAAAAGCAGAAGAAGCTGAGAGTAGGTATGAGGATTCAAGCGCACTAAAAGCGGAGCTTTCTGCAAGAGTAAAAAATGACACAGGAGTAAATATTGATGAAGAGTTGGCAAATATGATTCTTTTTCAAAATGCATTTAATGCATCTGCTAGACTAGTTGCTACTACTAGAGAGATGTTTGAAGAATTATTATCAATAGCACGTTAGTTATATAAGGAAAAAATTATGACAAGAATTTCAACAGTAGGTCAAAATGATTTTTTACTAACAGATATTTTTGATATACAAAAAAGAATTGCTGAAGGCACAAGGCAGATTTCTAGTGAGAGTAAATCTTCCACATATAAAGGGTTAGCATTTGATGTACAGGCTTTGGCTGCTGCTAAGTCAATAAAGTCTAAATCCGAACAATTTATAATCGCTCATAGGGATCTTTCGAGAATAACTGATGTCCAAGATCTAGTATTGGAAGGATTAAGCGATATTGCTAGAAAGCTCAAAGTAGAAATGATTACAGCTAGTCAACCGGGAGGTGGTGTTGGTTTCAGAACTGTAATTGATAATTTATATACTGATGCAGTAAATCTTTTAAATATCAAAGAAAATGGCAGGTTTCTTTTTGGAGGCACAAGAACAGATACTGCTCCTGTTCAAAGTCTTCTTCCTGCTAATTTAGAAGCCTTGGGCGCAGGAAATCATGCGCAAGCTTTTGTAAATAATTCTATTAAACCTACTGCGCTAATTGATGACGGACTAGAAATTACTCATGGTATCATTGCTAGTGAAGTTGCTACTGACTTATTTAATGTTTTTCAAGACCTAATGGTTGCAGCGACTGCGTCTGCAGGAGGCTTCCAAAAACCTCTAACAGATAGCGAGAGAGAGTTTGTAATAAGCAAGTTTCCTGAGGCAGATACAGCTTTTGATACAGTTAATTTAATTCAGGCGCAACATGGTGTTGCAGCTCGATTAGTTGAGGAAACTGCTGCAAGGCATGAAAATGAAATAATGTTAGTAAATAAATTTATAGCAGATATTGAAAATATTAATGTAGCTGAAGCAGTTTCTAAATTAAATAATGACCAAACAGCTTTAGAGGCATCCTTCAAAGTCTTTAGTCAGCTTAACTCACTTAGTTTATTAAGATTCTTATAATATAAGAATAGACTGGTCATAGAAGCAAAAAATTAAAAAAATAAAAAAATTTTGTAGCAATTAGTTTAGTTATGATTTAATCATAATTTTATGAAAAATTCATTAGGTATATCAAAGGAACCTTCTAAAACAAGGGTGGTAGTTGCTATGTCAGGTGGGGTAGATTCATCTGTAGTGGCGGCAATGCTAAATAAAGAAGGTTATGAGGTTATAGGAATAACGCTTCAGTTATATAGTTCAAATGATTCTTTTCAGAAACATAAAAAAACTTGTTGTGCTGGTCAGGATGTCCTTGATGCTAAAAGAGTAGCGGATACGATTGGAATAAAGCATTATGTTTTTGATTATGAAAAAATCTTCAAAGAGAGGGTTATAGATAAATTTGTTTCATCTTATCAAAAAGGCGAAACTCCTATACCTTGTATCAATTGTAACCAAGAAGTAAAGTTTCAAGATTTATTGAATACTGCAAGAAGTCTAGATGCAGACGTTATGGCTACAGGTCATTATATTAGAAGGGTTTCAAGTCAAAATAAAAATACTTTATATAAAGCTAAGGATTTATCACGAGACCAAAGTTATTTTTTGTTTAATATTACGAGTGATCAATTAGAATTTTTACGATTTCCTTTAGGCGATCTTCAGAAAACTGAAGTTAGGGCTTTGGCTGCAGAATTTGGACTATTAGTAGCAGAAAAGCCTGATAGTCAAGATATATGTTTTGTTCCAGATGGAAAATATGCAAAAGTTATAGAAAAGATTGATAAAAAGAAACAAATACCTGGAGACATTGTTGATCTAGAAGGTAACGTTTTAGGGGAACATTTAGGTATTATAAATTTCACAGTCGGTCAAAGAAGAGGAATAAAGATTGGCAATTCTTTCCCATATTATGTTTTAAAAATAGATGCTTTAAATAATAGAATAATTGTTGGAAAAAAAGAATCGCTGCTTGTGAATACAGTAAATCTAACTGATGTGAATTGGATAGAAAGTCAGAAAGATGATAATTTAGACCTAGAGGTGAAATTGAGATCTACACAGGAAGCTGTAAGAGCTAATCTGAAAAAAATAAATCGTAAATGGTTAGTGACTCTTGATAAATCTGAGAGTGGTGTGTCACCTGGTCAAGCTTGTGTGTTTTATAAGGGCGAAATGCTAATTGGGGGAGGCTGGGTTATTGGAGCTAATTATTGAAGATAGAAAGCATACAAATATATATAGTCTTTTAAAGTGTATTGAGGTATAAGTTTTGTCCTTGGCGGGGTAGCTCAGCTGGTTAGAGCACGGGAATCATAATCCCGGTGTCGGGGGTTCGAGTCCCTCCCCCGCTACCAAATATAAGGTATAATAAAATAGAATATCTTAAGAGTTATAGAAATTAACTTTCTATAAAAATAATAAAAAAATTAATAATTTTTTAGTTTAGTGATTAGGGAGTCTATATCTCCACCTGAACGTTGAATAATAGAAGAAAATTCATCCCTTTGAGTAATAACCATGCTTATACCTTCAATTATTACATCGTAAATTCTAAATGCATTATTTATTTTCTTTAATCTCCAGTCCACTTTTACTTTTTGGCCGCTAGGGGTTTCAATCAAACTACTTACAATAAAACCTCTTTTACCATCGGCCCTTACATTGCTTGTGTAAAATTTCTCGCCTCCGAACTGACCTAGCCTTGAGGCATAAGAGTCAACAATGAAGATTCTAAAGGCATCTACATATTGGATTCTTTTATCCTTAGGTGTTTTTCTCCAATATTTCCCAAGGGCATATCTAGCTATTAGTGGGACTTCAAAGCCTAGGTCTAGAAGTTTTTCAAACTCTGAAATTTTTTGGCTATCAGACAACTTTTTATCTGATAGCATTTCAATAGCTTTGTTTCCTAAATCCTGAATAAAACTCAAAGCGTCATCTTGTTCTGCGCTAGTAGCTAAATTTGGTAAAATAGAAAGTATTAAAACTATTAAGATGTAATTTAATTTAAAATATTTCAATTAATTACCTATTCTTCTTTAGTGGTTTCAACATACACACAACAAGTTCCATCTTCATTTAAGTCTTCATCATCATCTAAATCAAGTGATGGAATATCATATTTATCACTATTAGCTATATTTTTTCTTCTTTGAAGATATAAGCTTCTTAATGTTGCGTAATAATCAAGAGAGGTATCTTTAAGGCTGTCAATTGTATTGAGATTTCTTTCTCTAAAATCAACCCCCCTTATCGACGTTTTGGTAGGTTGTAGCCAGTTATTTTGAAGGTTTTTTGAAGCAAAATTTAAAGGGTCAATAATCTGGTCTACACCGATACCAATTGCATCTCTAAATGTTGAAGGGCCTAATATTGGTAAAACAACATAAAAGCCTGGTCCAAATCCATATTTTTCGAGTGTTTCACCGAAGTTTGTATCCTTTCTTTCTAGCCCTAATCTAGTGGCTGGATCAAAAATCCCTCCAATTCCAAAGATACTATTTATTAAGAACCTTAGTGTAGTAGATTGGGCGTTATATATGTCTACCTGTAAAATATTATTTGTAAGAATTATAGGTGTTTCAAGGTTCCTAAAAATATTTCTTAAAGCAATTCTTCCAGGTTCTGGCACATTTGAGTAAAGCTTTGCTATTGGTTTGAGGAAAACTGAATCAATTGATTCATTAAAAATAAAGACTGCACGATTTATTTTTTCTAAGGGATCAGGTGTTTGTTCTTCAGCATATGCAAAATTTATGCTGGCAAATAAAACAAAGCAAAGAATAGATACCCTAAATTTATTCAAAAATTTTATCATAAAATTGCGCATTAAGAGAATGTTGGTGATATATATAGTGTTCAAACCTTATAAGACAACTATCTATATTCAATATAAATAAGCATCATTTTATTAATAATTAAAGATTTGTTATAAATTTTTTTGAGGATAACTCTTTATTAGAGGATCTATTTACAATTTTTCACTAATTTGACCTAAGGTAAACTTAAATATTTTAATAAATGCTATTTTTTTATTGATAAAATTGCTGCAAATATGTAAATATAAACATATATTTATATATTTATTATGCAAAATTTGTTTCAAAATACTGCTAATTTCGACATAGACCATGATTCTGTTTTAAGTGTTCTGAAAGCAGCTGGTGAGCCAACTAGGCTTAGGCTACTTAACCTAATAAATGAGTCAGAATTAAAAGTCTCAGATTTGACAAGTATTTTAGGTCAAAGTCAGCCAAGAGTTTCTCGTCACCTTAAACTTTTGTGTGATGCAGGCCTAATACAACGCTTTCAGGAAGGTACATCTGTTTTTTACAGAGGATTGCCAAGTGGTCCTTATGCAGATTTTGTCAAAAGTATAAATGCTTTATCTCAGGGAGTTTATTCATTTAATTCTGACTTTACTAAATTAGAAAAATTAAAAGANTTGANAGCTATTCAAGCAGAAAGATACTTTGANNATATAGCAAAACGTTGGAATGAAATAAGGTCCTTACATGTTCCNGAGTTAGAGGTTGANGAAAATTTGTTAAAATTATTTTCTGATAAAAAATTTAGAAATTTCCTTGATATAGGTACAGGAACAGGAAGAATTTTGGAATTAATATCNCCNATTGTGAANACGGCATTAGGTATAGATACATCAAGGGAAATGTTNTCTATTGCAAGAGCGAATATTGAAAAAAAGAATTTAAAAAATTGTTATGCAAGATTAGCTGATATGTATAACTTACCTATTGAAAATAATTCNATGGATGCTGTNATTTTNCATCAAGTATTNCATTTTTCTGAGTCCCCATTGAATGTTCTCAAAGAAGCATCAAGAGTTTTACAAAAGGNTGGGATGTTAGTTCTAGTAGATTTCCTAGNACATGATGTAGAGATATTAAGGCANCANCATGCTCATTTAAGGCTTGGNTTTTCNGANCAGGAAATAAATGAGTGGTTTTTAGATTCTGNTTTNAGNTTTTTACCTCCTAAACACTTAAATGGAGACCCTNTAACTGTTTGTTTNTGGGTGGGTGAAAAAAAATANATGAGTAAGCTAAATANTATTAAACCAATAATTAANAGAGATATTACAGGTCAAAAACCAGGGGTTTCTTTTGAATTTTTTCCTCCTAAAACAACGGAAATGGAAGAAATCTTATGGTCATCAATTAATAGACTGTCATATTTTAAATCAAATTTTGTTTCTGTTACTTATGGTGCTGGAGGATCNACAAGAGAAAGAACTCATAAAACTATTGAAAAAATAATTCAAAATACTGACTTAATACCGGCTGCNCATTTAACATGTGTGGGGGCCGATAAATCGTCTATTAANGAAGTTGCTNAGTCGTANTGGNATTTGGGNGTTAGAAAGATTGTAGCNCTAAGAGGNGACCCTCCAGAAAAAAATCAAAAATATGCACCCCATCCCCAAGGNTATTTAAACGCNGCAGACCTAGTTAATGGNCTTAAGAAAGTTGCAAACTTTGAGATNTTAGTTGCGTGCTATCCTGAAATTCATACAGACTCAAAAAATTTTGATGATGATNTAGATAATTTAAAAAGAAAAATTGATNCAGGTGCTAGTTGTGCTATTACCCAATTATTTTTTGATGATGAGGTGTATTTNCGNTGGATTGAAAAAGTNAGAACTGCTGGAATAAATATACCAATAATTCCAGGAATTATGCCTATTACAAATTTTATNAGCACATTAANNTTTTGTAAAATGTGTGGNGCNTCAATTCCTGATTGGTTAAAAAGTCTCTTTCAAGGTTTAGATAATGATCAAGANACAAGAAAATTGATAGGTGCAGTAGTAGCAGCCGAACANTGCAGAAGACTTCAGGCAGAAGGTATATCTGACTTTCACTTTTATACTTTAAATAGGGCGGACCTTACCTATGCGATTTGTCACATACTTGGCTTNACGCAAGATTCNGGTGATTAGGAAGTGCTTCATAAAGATAGAATAATTAATTTANAAAAATCTCTCAAAGAGAGAATTTTAGTATTAGATGGTGCAATGGGTACAATGATCCAGCAACATAATTTAAGTGAGAGNGATTTTAGAAATTCAAAGTTTCAAAATTGGTCAATTGANNTAANAGGAAACGGNGATGTTCTTAATTTAACAAATAGTAAAATTATNAGNAGNGTTCATAGTGCTTTCCTTGATTCTGGTGCTGATATAATTNTAACTAACACATTTAATTCAAATAAAATTTCTCAATCTGATTATGGNNTAGAAGATTATTCAAATGAAATGAATTATAGTGCTGCAAAATTGGCNAGAGAAGTTGCTGACAANTTCTCAGATAAAGANCCAGGTAAAATGAGATTTGTTGCTGGTGCTATTGGNCCAACTAATAAAACTGCTTCTATTTCTCCTAAAGTTGAAGATCCTGCTTATAGGAATATATCCTTTGATGAATTAAAAGATGTTTATAGAGAATCTGCGCTCTCTCTAATTGATGGAGGTGTTGATTTCCTGATTTTNGAAACTATTTTTGATACTTTAAATGCAAAAGCAGGAATATTTGCTATNGGAGAAATAAACCANAAAAGAAAATGTNAAATTCCACTTATGATATCTGGAACAATTACGGATTTTTCAGGTAGAAATTTGTCTGGGCAAACAGTAGAAGCTTTTTGGAACTCTGTAAGACACGCTCAGCCATTATCGATTGGTTTAAATTGCTCTTTTGGTGCTGAACTTTTAACCCCTGCAATAGAAGAGTTATCGAGAGTTGCAGATACTAATATTTTAGCCTACCCAAATGCTGGTCTACCAAACCCAATGGGGCATTACGATGAGACTCCTGGAAAAACTGCTTCTTATTTAGCGAATTGGGCAAAGAGCGGAATCATTAATATTGTGGGTGGTTGTTGTGGAACAACACCAGACCATATTAAAAAAATTTATGAGGAGGTCTCAAAATATAGTCCAAGATTAATTCCCAAAATTAAAAAAACTATAAAGTTATCAGGTTTAGAGCCATTTGGAATTATATCATGAGAGTAGGAAACTTTATAAATATTGGAGAAAGAACTAATGTTACTGGTTCAGCTAAATTTAGAAAATTAATTGAGAAAGAAAACTATTCTGAAGCTCTTAAAATTGCAAGAGATCAAGTTGAGAATGGTGCACAGATTATTGATATAAATATGGATGAGGGGATGTTAGATTCTGAAAAAGCAATGCAACATTTTCTAAATTTAATTTCTTCAGAGCCAGACATTTCTAAAGTGCCTATAATGATAGACTCCTCTAAATGGACTGTTATTGAAGCAGGTTTAAAGTGCTTACAAGGAAAATCTATAGTTAATTCAATTAGCTTAAAAGAAGGTAAGGAAACATTTATACATCAAGCAAATTTAGTGAAGTTATATGGAAGTTCAGTTGTTGTCATGGCATTTGATGAGGAAGGGCAAGCAGAAACGGCTTTAAAAAAATATGAAATATGTGAGCGAGCATATAATATTTTGGTTGATGAAGTAAAATTTCAGCCTGAAGATATAATTTTTGATCCAAATATTTTTGCAGTTGCAACTGGAATTGATGAGCATAATAACTACGCAATAGAATTTATTGAAGCTACAAGGAAGATTAAAAAAAACTTAGAATTTAGTTATGTTTCTGGTGGGGTTTCTAATATTTCATTTAGTTTTAGAGGGAACAATACTGTCAGAGAAGCTATGCATTCAGTTTTTTTATACCATGCTGTGTTAGCAGGTTTAGATATGGGCATAGTAAATGCAGGACAGCTGATTGTTTACGAAGATATACCTATCAAACTGAGGGATAGAGTTGAAGATGTTATTTTAAATAAGCGGCCCGATGCAACAGAAAGATTGCTTGAGATTGCTCAAGAGTATAAATCTAAAGAAAAAAAACCGGTTAAGGAGGATTCTTTATGGAGATCTAAAAGCATAAATAAGAGAATTTCATATAGTTTAGTAAGAGGTATATCTGACTTCATTGTAGAGGATACTGAGGAAGCAAGAAAAAGTATTGATAACCCAATAGAGGTTATAGAAGGACCTTTAATGAATGGAATGAATGAGGTCGGTGATTTATTCGGCTCAGGAAAAATGTTTCTACCTCAAGTAGTTAAGAGTGCTAGGGTAATGAAACAAGCAGTTGCATACCTACTTCCATTTATTGAGAAAAGTTCAACTGCTCATAGAAAAAGTAAGGGAAAGATACTTTTGGCTACAGTAAAAGGTGATGTCCATGATATAGGAAAAAATATTGTTGGAGTTGTTTTGCAATGTAATAATTTTGAGGTCATTGATCTTGGAGTAATGGTACCTGCATCAAAGATAATTGAAGAAGCTATTAAAAACCAAGTAGACATTATTGGTTTATCGGGTTTAATAACACCATCCCTGGATGAGATGCAATATGTAGCAGCTCAAATGAATTTGAGAAAATTTAAAA
>NZXH01000028.1 GCA_002701885.1 Rhodospirillaceae bacterium
AGTAGAGAGTTTATGGCATAAAACCTGGAAAATTCCAGATGAGTCTCCAGTTGATATTTCAATTTTAAAGGGAGACGCACCTGGATTTGGTTTAGGAGGAATTGAACTACAAGGCTACGACAATAATTTTGTAGACCCTATAAAACCTAAAGATAATTTATTTGATGGCGGCATATGCTTAACTACTTACACCTCTAATCAGATAGATTTGCTGCATGAAATAATAAAAAAATCTTCCTTTGCAAAAAATATATCTGACCTTACTCACTTGGATGAATCACCCTATGGTTCAAATAAAGCTTTTTGTTTTCAAGGCCCCTCTGGTGAAAAAGTTGAGGTTATCGAAAAAAATTGGAGTTAAGTTGATAAAAATAAAATTTTTTGTTTAATTTGTGTTTTTTTTTTATTACTTATTTTGAAAAATGCTATAATTATTTTTTTTCTGGGAGGATTTAATGACTGAATATGGAATTTTTCTACCAAATGGAAGTAATGGATATGTGATCTCTGAAGGTGTAAAACCTTACCCGCCAACTTTTGAACATCATAAGCAAATTGTTGAAGAGGCAGAAAAGAATAGCTTTTCCTATGCATTACCTATGATAAAATTCAAAGGGTTTGGTGGAAAGACTGGATTCTGGGATGAATGTCTCGACCCTTTTACACTAACTGGAGCATTAGCTGCGATAACTACTAAGCTTAGGTTTATTCCAACAGTAGGTCTTCTCGCATTGCATCCAGCATATACTGCAAGGATGACTGCGACTCTAGCAAACTTAAGTAAAGGGAGAATTGGTCTAAATATAGTAACAGGTTGGAACAAAAAAGAATATAGCTCAATGGACCTATGGCCTGGTCAAGAACATTACGAAGATCGATATGATTTTGCTGGTGAATATGTATCTATACTTAAGGAACTATGGGAAACGGGAAAATGTGATAGAAAAAGTAAGTATTGGAATTTAGATGAATGCAGCTGTCTCCCTACCCCAAAATATGATATTCCCATAATTAGTGCTGGGCAATCACCTGCAGGAATAGAGTTTTGCAATAAATTTGCAAACCAAAGGTTTATGTTTGGCCACCCAAAAGTAATTAATTATCTTGAAGAAAATAAAAATAACGAAAAAAAATTTGGATCTTATTTATATGCTCACATAATTACAGCCAAAACTGACAGTGAGGCAAAAAAAATTGGAGAACATATAATTGAAAAAGCCGACAAAGACGCTATAGAAACTATGTTAACAAGTTCAAGTTTGGATACAAATAAAGGTGGAGGAAGTGAAGCTATGCAAGCTGCACTTGGCCAACCCCTTGAAGATGGAAATATGGCGTTTACGTCTGCCCCTGTAATTTACGGTACTCCGAAAACTGTTGCAGAGAAACTAGATAATATTATTGATAGGACTGGCACTGATGGCTTCATGTTTTCTTGGAACGACTATGTTTCAGGTATTAAAGTATTTGGTGAGGAAATAAGACCTCACTTAAAAAGTTGATCTACAATTTATATATTTTAATAATAGCTCATTTTGTTTTTCAATAAGTTGGTTTTTTGAAAGGTCATATTTGTAACTAAATTTTGCACTATACTTCCATTTAATTTCATCCTTCTCAAAAGTTGCATAAGCCCAAGAATACCATTTATCATGATATTTCACCCTGGATCTAAGCAAGTCAAAATTTATCTGTATTGTCATTTCTCGATAGATAGGATTTTTTTGGTCTTGCCAATTTTCTTTACTCCCAATCCACTTAAAATAACTTGGTTCATTACAAAAGATAGTTAAAGTATTTGCTTTAGTCGTAGAAACCCCAAAAAGCACTAGAATGAGAAGTATTTCAATAATATACTTTATTACGTTCATTTGAAAAAAATAAATTTAAACCTAGAGCTTACCTGATGTTGCTGATTAAAAAAATTAAACACATTATATTTTCAATCATTATAATAAGTATTCCTTTTTTTTCAAATAAGGCTTTATCCAGCGGGTACTCAGATGGAGAGCACTTAATTTATAACTGTGGACGTAATTTTATGGAACATTGGATCGTTGATTCATCCCATGAAAATAAAGACCAAATTAAATGGAATGTTTCTGGTTCACGATTAAATTTCACCGGCGGTTATTATATAACCGATAAAAACCTAGCAATGGTCCATGGTCTTTTCAATTTATTTAAGCAAGGCAAAAATGATGATGAAGCAAAACTAGTTGTAGATAGAGATAAAATATTTTCTTTTTTAAGTGAGTTGAAACTAAAATCAACTTTATCAGGGGATGCCACACTCTACTCTGGAAGTAACATGATCAATGGAATGGCTTGGATAAAAATAAATAAGAAAATCAATCAAAAAACAATTTTTGGAGAAGAAGAATTAATTGAATTTATTGTTAAAATTAGCTCAGATGGTTTCAAGGCAACACAAAGGACAAGATTCTCAAAAAAACATAATAGAATTATTCAATTTACTGGTACAAATCCATTACGGTACAAATGTATCTTGCAAGAAATTAAGAAGAAATAATATTATCTAGGAACAAGCTACTATTCCTCCATCACAGGTTATCGTCTCTCCAACAATATAAGCTCCTGCTCTTGAACACAAAAAAATAGTTGCACCAACTATATCTTCTATTGTACCAAGACGTAATCTTGGGTTTTGACTTGCAACTAATGACCAATCAACACCCTCGGTTTCTCCTCCAAAACCAATCCCAGTAGAAAGCATCCAAGTGGGAAAAGGACCTGGCGCAATAGCATTAACATTTATATTTTTCTTTACCAATTTCTTTGCTAGAACTTTTGTTAAAAAATGTACTCCAGCTTTAGATACTCCGTAAGAGATATTTTCAAACTTTGAATTAATCATTCCATCTATAGATCCTATATTTACAACTCTAGAGGGATCTTGATTCGATGCATTATTCTTTAAAACTGGTATTAACTTTTGAATTAAAAAAAACAGACCTTTAACATTTAAATCGAAAACTTTATCCCATCCATTTTCTGGAAAGCTTTCGATTGATGCACCCCATGAAGTTCCTGCATTATTTATTAAAAAATCTAAATGACTTTCTTTAGATAAAAAATTTTTTATCAGGCCTTCAATTTCTTCGATTTTAGATATATCAGCTATGATTGGGTAGCATTCTCCTCCACATTTAGCAGTTAACTGCTCGGACACACTATAACATATTTCTTTTTTTCTTGAGACGATAAATACTTTAACACCATTTAGTATTAACCCTTCAGCTATCATTTTACCAATACCCCGAGAGCCGCCAGTAACCATAGCGACTTTACCTTGAACTGAGAAAAGATTTTTCATGTTCTACTCCTAAATAAAATGCAAAATCAAAAAATAATTACTAAATAGTTATTTTTAAATGATTGGCTGCTTTCTTAACAAACTTCATAGTTTGCATCCATCCTTGACTTAAATATTGAGCATTATGAGAATCAATGATTTTCGAAAAATTTTTGTGAATATTCTCTGGTGATTGATCATCTGGTGCTAAGTATATACCCTCAGTTTCTAAAATTCTAGAAACAGCATAACCTCCTGCACCAGCGGCCAAAATTGTCCTAGTTTTTGAAAACTCTGAAACAAGGTATATCAAAGCAGCTGTTACACTTTCAACATCCAATAGATTAAGAATTTTTGACTCAAGAATATTTTTAGTCATCCTAGTTGATGCAGTGGGAGATATTGCATTAACTACAATTCCATATTTCTCTCCCTCAATAGCTAAAACATTCATTAGTCCTATAACCCCCATTTTAGCTGAACCATAATTTGATTGACCAAAATTTCCGTATAGCCCTGAAGATGAAGTTGTCATAATAATATTACCACTTTTCTGTTTCTTCATATAATCCCAAACTGCTTTAGAACATATCATTGAACCANTTAAATGAACGTCTACAACTGCTTTAAAGTCTTCTATTGTAATTTTAGAAAAAGATTTATCTCGAAGAATACCTGCATTATTTACTAGTACGTCTACTCTTCCCCATGCTGACAAAACTTTTTTAATCATATTATCAACAGATTTTTTATCTGTTACATCAGAATTATCTGCAATAGCTTCTCCTCCAGATTCAACTATTTCTTTAGCCACATTAGAGGCGATATTAACTGAACGTCCAGAACCATCAAGTGAACTCCCCAAGTCATTAATAAGAACTTTTGCTCCTCTTGACGCTAAAGCTATAGCATAAGACCTTCCCAGCCCAGAACCTGCTCCAGTAACAATTACTACTTTATTATCAAATCTAATTTGCATCATTTTAACCCCTTAAATTCGTTAAGCCTAAACTAGCAAAGTTAACCACTCAGCAAAAACAGCAGGTTTCTCTTCACCTTCTATCTCAATAGTAACTTCATACTTAATTAGAACCTGGTCATGTTTACGCAAGGACAACTCTAAAAGAAAAAATTTAGCCCTTATTTTTTTTCCCACTCTAACTGGGTTTATAAACCTAATTTTATTAAATCCATAGTTAATTATAATTTTTTTATTTTCAAAATTAAAAGTAGATTCATTAGCAAACTTAGATAACAAAGATAAAGATAAAAAACCATGAGCTATTGTGCCGCCAAAAGACGTTTGATCCTTTGTTTTTTCTTCATCTAAATGAATAAACTGATAATCTTCAGTACATTTTGCAAAGCTATTTATCCTATTTTGATTAATCTTTATCCAATTTGAGACACCTAACTCTTTTCCAACCATTTCTTTTAATTTTTCAATATTAATATTTTTCATTTTCTTCGCACCATTAGAGGTTTTAATTTATTTAATATTTATTTAGTATATAGTACAAATATAATTAATTTTAGATCAAGAGGGCCACCTAATGATAAGAATATTTCAAATTTTTAAATTTTTTGGTTTAGTATCATTTTTGTCTTTATTTTTAATTTTTAATGCAACTGCTGATAGTGAGATTCTGGGTAAATGGATACCAGAAGAAAGGGATGCGGTATATGAGTTTTATAAATGCGGAGATGCAATCTGCGCCAAAGTATTCTCATTAAAAGAGCCTCTTGACCCAGAGACTGGAAAGCCAAAATTAGACAAAATCAATGAAGATGAAAGCTTAAGAAGCAGACCAGTACTTGGAATGCAGTTTTTAGATGGATTAAAGAAAAAAGGAAAGAATAAATGGGACGATGGTACAGTTTATAATGGAAGAGATGGCAAAACTTATACTGCTTTAATGAAACTTAAAAATGGTAGATTAGAAGTTAGAGGCTACGTGGGTATGCCTATGCTTGGAAAATCAACATATTTTACAAGAGATTAAATATATTTGAAAATATAGATTAGATTTATTTAGGTGTTTTATGAAAATAAGCTTTGAAGATAAAACAGTAGTTGTTATTGGTGGAACTAGTGGAATTAACTTGGGAATTGCAGAAAAATTTGCAGAATCTGGAGCAAAATTATCAGTAGCTAGTCGCTCAGATGATAAAGTTAAAAATGCTGTAGAAGTCTTATCAAAATATAAAAATAAAGCGATAGGTTTTGCTGGCGACGTAAGAGATTATTCTAAAGTAGAAGATATTCTAAAAAAAACGTATGAATCTCTCGGAGAAATTGATGTTTTAGTTTCTGGTGCTGCTGGTAATTTTCCTGCTCCTGCGAATGGAATAAGCTCTAATGGATTTAAAGCAGTCATTGATATTGATTTGGTTGGAACATTTCATGTAATGCGATCAGCCTACCCATATCTAAAAAAACCTGGCGCTTCTGTAATAAATATTTCAGCCCCACAAGCTTATGTTCCTATTGAACTTCAAGTGCATGTATGTGCCGCAAAATCAGGAGTAGATATGATTACAAAAGTTCTAGCGATGGAATGGGGTGAAGATGGAATAAGAGTAAATTCTATATCACCTGGTCCAATAGCTGATACTGAGGGTATGAAAAGGTTGGCTCCTACAGAAGAAATCTTAAAAGCAACAGCTGAATCAGTTCCTTTAAAGAGAATTGGAACAAAATCAGATATAGCTAAAACAGCTATGTTTTTATCTTCTGAACACGCGAGCTACATATCTGGGACGGTAGTACCTGTCGATGGTGGATGGGCTTTAGGGGGAGCAAGCTCATTATCAGCTGAAATGAAAAAACTTTTTCAACTTTAATGAATAAGTATTTTTTTTATTTTTATAGATATACTTTCTAATAATTAAGATAATTTATATAACAATATTTAATAATTTGCTTTTTCATCTACACTGAACCCTTCTTTCGGCACTAGAAAAGTTCTTTCATATTCCATAAATATAGTGCCATCATCTTTTTTACCGATAGTTTTAATTTTTACAATGCCTTGACCTTTTCTTGATTTAGACTCCCTTTTAGATAATACTTTGCTCTCAGCATATAGAGTGTCTCCAACAAATACAGGAGCCACAAGTTTAATGTCATTCCAACCTAAATTTGCAATAGCTTTTTGACTCGTATCGCTTACACTCATTCCAGCAACCATCGATAATGTTAAAGCAGAGTTTACAAGAGGTTTTTTAAATTCTGATTTACTAGCATAAGCAACATCAAAATGAATTGGGTGAGTATTCATTGTTAAATTAGTAAACCAAATATTATCAGTTTCAGTTATAGTTCTACCTGGTCTATGTTCATAAATATGACCAACTTCAAAATCATCATAGAACCTTCCAATTGATTCTCTAAACCTATTAGGTTCAATTTCTTTTGACTTATACGACATTCTAATTCCTTATAATTGAGTTAATTTTTCTCAGCTATAGACATTATTCTTCTAGCCGATATTACTAAAGGTTCATCTATCATCTTTCCTCTAACAGATATAACACCCCCTTTTGCAGCTTCATATGCATCAATAACTTCTCTAGCAAATTGAACTTCTTCTTTTTTGGGGACAAAAGCTTCATGAATTCCAGAAATTTGATTAGGGTGAATAGCCATCTTGCCTTTAAAACCTATATCAACTATTTTTTGTGTTTCTTCAATCAATCCCTTTTCATCTTTGATATCTGGCCAAACACCATCAATTGCAGAAACACCAGATATTCCTGCTGAATTCACTATTTTGCTTCTGGCATATAACAATGAATCCCATGAAAGACTTGAACCAGTCTGGGATGTAAAATCTGCTGAACCAAACCCAACCATTTTTATTTTATTTGATGAGTTTAAAATTATATCAACATTTGATAAACCTTTTGGAGTCTCAATTACTATGAAAAGCTCGATATCAGATTTATAATCACTAATAATATTTTCAAATAAAGTTACCTCTTCAGCTGAATCAACCATAGGCAAAACAAATCCATCAGGAAAACAATTATTATCAATAAATGCAGTTAAATCCTTTAAACCATAATAAGTTTTTATTGAGTTCACCCTAACAAAGCACCTAAATTCATTATTTTTTTTATTAGAAAAAAAATTAATAACTTCTTCCCTGGCAAACTCTTTTTTACTTTGTGAAACAGCGTCCTCCAAGTCAATAATAACAACATCACTACCACTAGAACATGCTTTTTCAAATCTTTCAGGTCTATCACCAGGAACAAATAAAAAACTTCTGTTAAGATTTAAATTATCTTTCATGACTAACACCTTTATACCTATCTTTTAATTTAATTACCTTAAAAACCCCTGTTCCAAAGAGTATGATCTTAGTTTTTACATAAATTTCAACTTCTAAAAAAACAAATTTTTTATCCTCTTTCATTAGTTTACTTATTCCATTAACCCAATCCCCTTTTTTTGCAAGGTTTATAAAGTCAACACTCATATTTATAGTAACTGTAAGACTATTATAGTTTCTATTAGCAAATTGACCCATTACTATATCCGCAAAAGAAGAGAGCATTCCACCATGAACATATCCTCCTATATTAATATGCTTGTTCTCCGCTCTAAAACCAAAAATTTCTTCATCATTTTCTTTTTTGGAATAAATTGGGCCTATCAAGTTTCCAAAATCGGATCTATTTTCAATCAAACTATACCCAGAAGGCAAATTACTTTCAAATTTAGTACTCATTTTATATTCTAACCCTCTAAGAGCATTTTATACATTACTATATCACCAATACTAATGCGAAGTTTTTTAACTAAACCTGCATTTATTTCTAACACAGCCCTAACTTGATATTTAGATTTGATTACCTTTTTTGAAAACGGAGTAGCATTTTCGTAAATGTTAACAATATATCCTTTTTTATCAATGAAAATAATATCCAAAGGTATTGATGTATTTTTCATCCAAAAAGAAACTTTTTCCTCTTGCTTAAAGTCAAAAAGCATTCCTTGATTTTCATTTAAAAAATCTCTGAACATAAGGCCTTTTTGTCTCTTTTCTTTTGTGTCAGCAATTTCAACATAAAATTCACCTAATAACTTTTCTTCGCTTCTTATAACTACCTTTTCAACTACATAATTTAAGGGTTTTTTCACTTTGTTTTCATTAGATAAAGCATCATCAAACAAAATAAATAAAGAAATAGTAACAACTATTGGTAATATGAAGTTATACATTTTTGATTTTATTTTCATAATTATAATTCTTATATTGCAAATTGATTTAAAACAACTCTATATTAACATTTTTGCGGGAGGAGCTTTATGGCTGAGAGGTTTCCTTGAAACGACTCCTATACCTGATCCGGTTAATACCGGCGGAGGAACGCCATGATAACAAGAAAACCTAGTAGAAAAGATAATTTAAGCGCCTCGGCTGGTGTTATTATAAATAACTTACATTTCAGATACAAAAATAAAATATTATTTGATAATCTTTCATTAACCTTCCCAGCAAATAAAACCACAGCGCTTTTAGGAAACAACGGAATAGGTAAGAGTAGCTTACTTAAGTTAATTTCTGGAATTGAAAAACCATCTTCAGGAAGCATAACAGATTATAACTATAGAAATATAAATGAATTAATCAGTTACATGGATCAATTTGATCAACTACTACCATGGTTAAAAATAAATAAAAATATCACACTTGGATACAAACTTAGAAGAGAACCTTTTTGCAAAGATAGATATAATTATCTAACAAAAATTCTAGGTTTATCAGAATATTTAAATTTTATGCCCTCAGAGGTATCAGGTGGGACTAAACAAAGGGCAGCCTTAGCAAGAACCTTCCTAGAAAATAGACCTATAGTTTTAATGGATGAACCATTTACTTCATTAGATACCGTTACTAAAAATAAACTCAAAGATTTAACTAAAAAACTAATAAAAAACAAGACTATGATTCTTGTAACTCATGATATTATGGAAGCAATTGAAATATCTGATCAAATAATCATTATAAAAAATAACCCAGTAATAATACATAAAATTTTTAGCAATAAAGAAATAACTAAATATAAAAATGACCATAAACTACTTATTGATCTTTACAATAAAGTTTTGAAATCTTTAGATGAATAAGAAAATAAATAAAATTTTTTTAAAATCAAATACATTAA
>NZXH01000029.1 GCA_002701885.1 Rhodospirillaceae bacterium
AAATATACCACCAGAATTTATAAAAAAACTCCCATCATTAAATTCTGAGCTTTTATCTCCCCAAATAAAGGTTCTATCATTAGGCCATTTTTCAAATAGCTCCTCAAATGACCTATAATATTCTATTTGAGGAATATTTAGTCTTCCACATTGCTCAGCAGATTCAATTGCAGTCAACCTAGCTCTATCTAAATTGATCGATTTTACATTCGATCTTAATGACATAACAGCAATAATTTTAGAAACACCTAACTCAGTCGCTTTTTCTATTATAAGCTTAGATCTAGAACTTTTAATAAGGGAGAAAATTAGCCATACATCATTAATTATCTGATTTTTTTGAGAAATACAAACTCTTAAAGGTTTCAAATGCGGGTTTTTTGCTAATTCTCTTACCTGCGAGTCCCATTCTCCATCTTTTCCATTAAATATCCTGATTGTATCACCATCTCTGCAACGTAAAACATTTTTTAAATAATTAATATCACGTTTTGCCAAATTGACATTTGCATTAGGATTTATATGTTGTTCAGTAAATAGTCTAAATTTTTTTGAAAAAGCCATAAAGAAGATTATTACAATGAATAACAAAAAAAAAGAACTGAATGATTTTAATTTACCAGATACTTCGTTTAATTTAATAATAAAATACCTTCCTAGAAGTTTCAGGCCCTATATTAAATTATCACGATTAGATAGACCTATTGGAATTTGGCTTTTAATGTGGCCAGCTTGGTGGAGTATTGCCTTATCTCTCCCACTTGAGAACGAATCTAAAGGAATCCTTCTTTATTTATTTTTTTTTTCTTGGCGCTATTGTTATGAGAGGAGCTGGTTGCACTTTTAATGATTTAATTGACATGAAACTTGACTCAAGGGTTCAAAGAACAGCAGATAGACCACTACCATCTGGAGAAATAACAGTAAAAAAAGCAGTAATTTGGCTAGCTTTCCAATGCCTAATAGGCTTTATAATTCTACTACAATTTAATTTATTAACAATTTTTGTTGGTTTACTCTCCCTAATTCTTATTTGCGTTTACCCATTTATGAAAAGAATAACTTGGTGGCCTCAATTATTTTTAGGCTTAGCATTCAATTATGGGATTTTAATAGGTTGGATCGAGTTACATAATAACATATCCTACATTTGTTTATTATTATACATAGCAGGCATTTTTTGGACATTAGGATATGATACAATTTACGCCTTGATGGACATAGATGATGATAGAATTGCAGGAATTAAATCATCGGCAATATACATCGGTCAAAAGCGAATAAAAATTTTCATTTCGATTTTTTATTTATCAACCTTCTCTTTATTATTCTTATGCTCAATTTTTGGAAATGTTAGATGGTATTTTTGGCCTATTTTCTTTATAGCTTTTTTACAACTCATATGGCAGGTGTTAACTTTAAAAGCTAATTATAAAAATGATTGTTTAAAAAAATTTAAATCAAATAACTTATTTGGGTTAATTATTTTCCTAGGCTTCTTATTAGGAAATTAAGTTTATAAACAACAAAAATTCCTATTATTTTTTAGGTAAAATTTGATCAAAATTCTTCAAAGATACCTTTTTAGAACTTTGCATTATATAGTTTCTATACTCTTCTAACTTCTTTTTACTGCCCACAATAGATAATAATAAATCCTCAAAATTAATTTTTTTATTTGAAATTTTTTTAATTGCTAATTGCAGGAGTTCTTCGTGATTTAAACATAAATAATTTCTTTTTTCTGCATATACTTCTTCAAAAGCAATAAATTTTCCGTCCTGCTGAAAACCCCAGTCAAATACATAGGCGAATATACTTTCTCTATAACCAAGTCTATCGATAATAATTGGAATTTTTAATTCACCATATCTATATTCAGGAAGTTCTGTTTTGTGGATAATCGCAAGCTGCTTCTTAGTAAGTAAAACCACATGAGTATACAACATGGTTCCACTTGAATTAGTTATTGTAGCTGGGATACAACCGTATCGAGAAAATTGGCCAGAAAAAATTACATCTAAGTTTTTAATAGTAGCAGATAATACTGCTATAGGCTCTTTAATAGGGCTTAGTTTTCTTCTTAACTGTTCTGGTGACGCATTTGATCCATAAGCTAAAACTGGTATAAATTTCTTTAGATCACCATCGAGAACTCTGCCTTTTAATTCGACTATTCTATCATTTTCGAGTAAAAAAGAACCTTTGGGACGTTCATAAGGATAATTTTTGGCTCTATCTATAATTTCTGAGTTGCTATTATTCATTATATACCTTTGTCCAAGTTACGATTTAATGTCAACCTACATAAATTAATTATTGAAAAGGATAAAAACAACCTATGGCTTTCTCAGACTTACGCGACTTTATCAAATATCTTGAGAATAATGGAGAATTAATTCGTATTAAACAACCTATTTCAACAGTTCTTGAAATGACTGAAATTCAAACTCGCCTTTTATCAGAAGGTGGGCCTGCTATTTTATTTGAAAGACCCATAAAGGCAGATGGAAATGAAAGTGATATTCCTGTCTTGATTAACCTTTTTGGGACAATAAAAAGAGTAGCTATGGGTATCAATAAAAAACCGGAGGAGTTAAGGGAACTAGGAAAAACTCTTGCTTTTTTAAGACAACCTGAGCCACCTGAAGGGTGGAGAGAAACAATAAATATGATACCATTATTAAAAAAAGTTTTGAGCATGAAACCTTCAAAAATAAAATCTAGCTCTTGCCAACAGATAGTAATTGAAGGCACTGATGTTGACCTTAATAAACTTCCCGTTCAAACTTGCTGGCCTAATGAACCTGCGCCATTATTTACTTGGCCCTTAGTTATCTCAAAAAATGAAAATGGAAAATATAACCTTGGTATCTACAGAATGCAGTTATTAAATAAAAATACAGTAATAATGAGATGGCTTAAACATAGAGGTGGGGCACAGCATTTTTTAGATTGGAAAAAAAGAAACCCGACCAAACCAATGCCAATTGCAGTTTCAATTGGAACTGATCCCGCAACATTAATTGCCGCAGTAACTCCAACCCCTGAAAGTTTAAGTGAATATCAATTTGCAGGGTTTCTAAGAGAAAAGAAATTAGAGTTGGTCAAAGGAATCACTGTCCCAATCGATGTTCCTGCCAATTCTGAAATAGTACTTGAAGGCCATATTCTTCCTGAAACTGAAGCAGATGAAGGGCCATATGGAGACCACACAGGCTATTATAATAGCATTGAGAAATTCCCTGTATTCAAAATTAGTGCGATAACAATGAAAGAAAAACCTATTTATCTCTCAACTTTTACTGGAAGACCACCAGATGAACCATCTATATTAGGAGAAGCACTCAATGAAATTTTTATCCCTTTGATTCAACAACAATTCCCAGAAATAGTTGACTTCTGGCTTCCGCCCGAAGCCTGTAGTTATCGAGTGGCTGTTGTTTCAATAAATAAAAGTTATCCAGGTCAAGCAAAGAGAATCATGATGGGAATATGGTCATACTTGAAACAGTTTATGTATACTAAATGGATTATAGTTGTTGATGAAGACATAAATATTAGAGATTGGAAAGATGTAATTTGGGCTATATCTACCCGCATGGACCCATCAAGAGATATAACAATTATTGAAAATACCCCAATTGATTACCTTGACTTCGCATCAACCCAAAATGGGTTGGGGTCAAAAATTGCTCTAGACGCAACTAATAAACAATACCCAGAAACTAATAGGACATGGGGGGCAAAAATTAGAATGAAAGAAAATATAATTGAACTAATTAATATAAAATGGGATAAACTAGGACTTCCTGGAAAAGGTAAGTCAATTTGGTAATAATCGATAAACATAAAAAATATATTTGGCTGGAATAAATAATGAACAAAAATAATGAAGATGAAAATTTTTTACTAAACTTTCTTAATATGGTAACCGACAAGGCAAAAAAGAGAGGCGCAGATTCTGCTGATGCAATTAGTATGTCAAGTCAATCTATTAGCGTATCTCAAAGATTAGGCAAAAAAGAAGATTTAGAACGTTCAGAATCTAGTGGATTTGGCCTAAGAGTTTTCATAGGTAAAAAACAATCCATTGTTTCATCAACAGATCATTCAAATAGTGAAATTGACGAACTTATTCAAAGAGCAATAGAAATGGCAAAAGTTGCTCCAGATGATCCATATGCTGGAATAAGTGATAAAAATACTAGTTCCCGAGACTTAAATACACTTAATCTTCTAGATTCATTTGAGCCAACAGTCGAAAATTTGTATGAGAGTGTAAGTACTGCTGAGGAAGCCGCTTTATCAATTAAAGGTATAACTAATTCTGAGGGCTCTGTAGCATCATGGGGGAAAGCATCTGTAGCTCTAGTAAATACTAATGGTTTTTTTGGCTCTTATTCTGGTTCCACATTTTCAATCTCAGCCGCTGTAATTGCTGGAAATGGAGCTGAAATGGAAAGGGACTACGACTACTCTGTTGCCAGACACCAATCAAAATTAGAAAACGCAAAATCAATTGGAATTAATGCTGCTGAGAGAGCAATTAAAAGACTTAATCCTGTTAAAATAAATTCAAGCGAACTGCCAGTAGTTTTTGATTGGAGAGTCTCATCAAGTCTACTTGGTCATTTTGCAGGGGCTATTAATGGTCAATCGATTGCAAAAAAAACTAGCTTTTTAAATGAGAAGATGAATAAGCAGGTATTTAAAAAAGGGATAAAGATAATAGATGACCCACTTATTATAGATGGCCTTGGGTCAAAACCATTTGATGGAGATGGAACTCCAACAAACAAAATAGAACTTGTAACAAACGGAAAATTAAATAACTGGATTTTAGACTTATCTTCATCTCGCCAATTGGAACTAAAAACAACAGGTCATGCATCAAGAGGAACTTCGAGCGTCCCTTTCCCTTCTCCAACTAATTTATATTTGGAACCAGGGGATGCCTCTCTTGAAGAGATTATTGGAGATCTAAAAAAGGGAATTTATATCACAGAATTAATTGGTATGGGAGTAAATGGTGTTACAGGAGATTACAGCAGAGGTGCAGCTGGCTTTTTAATCGAAAATGGGAATTTAACATATCCTATTAGTGAAATAACAATTGCAGGAAACCTTCACTCTATGTTTGCCGACCTCACTCCCGCTAATGATTTAAAATTTAAAAATAGGACAAACTCTCCATCCGTTTTAATTAATAAAATGACGGTAGCCGGAAATTAAATTGGATTACCCAAATTTAAAACATGATAAGAGTTTATTACATGAAGCAATAATTGAAGCAGGAAAAATTGCTAAAAAATACTTTAATAAAGAAGTTAAACAATGGGATAAGTCTCCAAATAATCCGGTAACTGAAGTAGATTATGCGGTAAATGACAACCTCCTCAAGAACCTTCTTAATGAAAGAGATTCCTATGGATGGCTATCTGAAGAATCTGAAGACAGTAAAGATAGATTAGAAAAAAACTATACTTGGGTTGTTGACCCGATTGACGGAACTAAGGCCTTTATTCAAAAGAAACCTGAATTTACTATATCAATTGCCTTGGTTCACCTCTATAGACCAATCTTAGGAGCAATATATAATCCAATTACTGATGAATTATTTGAAGCAGAAATTGGTAAGGGGTCATTTCTAAATGGCAAAAAAATTAAAGTCACAAAGAATAAATCTCTAAGTAAAGGTAATTTTTTAGGAAGCAAAATGTTTCTATCAAAAAATAAACATCTAGCTGAAAAAGCAAAATTTTCCTTCATCAATTCAATTGCATACAGAATGGCCCTTGTAGCAAAAGGAGAATATGACGGCACTGTTACTCTTTCTAATAAGTCTGATTGGGATATTGCAGCAGGCAACATAATTGTTACCGAAGCAGGAGGCAAAGTTACTTCAAAAAAAGGAGAAGGGATATTATATAATAAGAAGAATATACTTCATCCAAATTTAATAGCTGCGAACCCTATGATACACAAAAAAATTCTTGATATCATAAGCTAGTTTTTATCCAGACTGAGGTATCGTGAAAGGGCGCACCTCCATTAGGTGGAACTGGGTCAGCGCTGGTAAGAACATTGATGCCCTTCCCTCCAATAAAAAACCTATTAGGCCACAAGCTCTCCACAACTAATACATTTTCGTTAAGTCCATCAAAAATCTTTGAATGAATAGTTATTTCACCCAGATTATTACCAATCTTAATTATTTGATCATCATGAATATTATATTTCTTTGCGACAGCAGAATGTAACAACACTTGAGGTTTAACCTCTTTTCTTCTAGATGATTTAGTTTCAGTAAATGTCGAATTTAGAAAACTCCTTGCCGGAGCTGTTACTAATCTGAATGGTTGCTCCAAATTAACTTTATCCATTAAATTTAAATGGTCTGGGTAATTATTCATTAAATATCCTGCTGGACCAATCTTACTCCAATCTGGAAAAAAATGAAATTTTTTATCACTTGTAAAAAATCCATTTTTAAAATCTGATGTGTTTTTTTCAGGTTGACAATTTACCCACTTTAATTTTTTAAACTCATCCAAAGATGGATATCCAGATATGCAGAGAGTTTCATCAATTAAATCATCCAAGGGAATTTTAAAACCCGGATCGCCTGGTGCTAATAAATTTCCTAATCCTGTAATTACGTCATAGTTGCTTTTAGACTGACCAACAGGGTCTATTATTTTTTCTCCATACTGAAGGAAAGAATGACCTCCGCCTGCATAAATATCATCATGCTCAAAAAAAGTTGTTGCAGGTAAAACTATATTAGCTAATCTTGCAGTTTCAGTTAAGAACTGGTCATGGACACACACAAATAAATCTTTCCTGGATAAACCAGATTTTACTAAATTATGTTCTGGCGCCACAACCATTGGATTTGAATTCTGAATTATCATTGACTTAACAATAGGCCCGCACTTTAGCTCTTTTTTATAATTATTTAAAACTCTGCCTATCTGGGACATATCAAGTATTCTGATGCTTTCATCTCTTTTTTCTAGACCCTCAATTAAAGTTCTATCTAAATGATATATATCATAGTTACTTAAAAGTGCACCGCCACCATTATTAAACCATTTACCTGTTAATGAAGGAAGACAAGACACACTATGAACTGCTGCTGCTCCATTTCTATGTCTAGAGAAACCATATCCTAATCTTATGAAAGCTCTATCAGTTTTTCCATACTCTAAAGCCAGACTCTCTATTTCTTCCTCAGGAATTCCCGTAATACTCTCTCCCCATTTACAATTTCTTTCTGAAATTATCTTATCTAATTTTTCATTATAATCTGTATTATAATTTAAAAAATTTCTATCAACTAAATTTTCTCTTAAAAGCACATTCATCATCGATAAAGCCAAAGCTCCATCCGTACCTGGGTTTATACAAATATGTTTATCTGCTGATAATGCACTTTGATTTTTATAAGGATCAATTACAATTAATTTTGCCCCTCTTTTTTTTCTGGCCTTTGTAATATGTTGCATCACATTTACTTGAGTAGAAACAGCATTAGTCCCCCACAATATAATAAGGTCTGCTTCTGCCATTTCATAAGGCGAGGTTCCAATAGACGCACCAACTCCAGCTTTCCAACCTGACCCCACAATTGATGCGCAAATTGTTTTATCCATTTCAGAATATTTCATAGTATGGCGGAGCTTATTTATTCCATCTCTCTGAAAATACCCCATAGTCCCACCATAATAATAAGGCCAAACGGACTCAGAACCATAACTCAAGGTGTCTTTTTCAAATCTGTCAGCTATTTCACCTAAAGCATCATTCCAAGAAATTGAGGTAAACTTATCTTCTCCTTTATCTCCCATCTGAATTAACGGCGTTTTTAACCTCTCTTCATGGTGAACTCTCTCAGCATACCTTGCAACTTTTGCACAAATTATTCCGTCGGTATAAGGGTGATCCCTTGCTCCATTGACCCTGCCAATTGTGTTTTTATTGATTCTTTGAACTTCAAGCGCACATTGGCTAGGACAATCATGAGGGCAAGTAGAAAATAGCTTTTCAGTTAAAATATCACTTCTCCAACAAATTAGTTAATGTATTCTATTACTTTTTGACATTGCTTTTCAAGCAAGTGACTCAGGAATTTTACTATGTATATTTATTGTTTATTTTTATTCTTTTTTGGAGTTAAATATCAAAAAATTGGAAAATAATTTTGGACATAAAAAACGAAATATCTAGTTGGCAGTTAATTAAAAGATTATTCAAGGGATATATCTTAGACCATAAATGGAAGCTTGTTCTTGCTTCTTTTTCTATGATTTTAATTGCAGCAACCACAGTATCCTATGCTAAAATTATGGAGCCATTAATTGATCAAGTATTAGTAAATAGAGACACAAATAGTATAATTTTTATCCCATTAATTTTTTTAATAATAGCGGTAGTAAAAGCAGTTGCCACATATACACAGTCATTCATTCTTGGAATTTTCGGACAAAGAATAATTGCTGAAATACAAAATAACCTTTTTGCAAAACTTGTAAATTCTGATTTAAAATTTTTTGAAATTAATGCATCAGGTGCATTGATATCAAAATTTTTAAATGATGCAAATTTATTAAGAGAAGCTTTAACAAAATCTTTAACAGGAATTTCAAAAGATTTTCTTACATTAATTTTTTTAATAATATTACTTTTTTCTACAGATTGGCAGTTAGCCCTTATAGCAACCTTAGGTTTTCCAATAAGTTTTTTTCCAGTTAGAAAAATAGGTAAAAGAATGAGAAAAGCTTCTATTCAAAATCAAGAAAAAACAAGTAGTTTTAGTTCTTTGCTTAATGAAGCTTTTATGAATTCTATTCAGATAAAATCATATACAAATGAGAAAAAAGAGATAAAAAAAGTTAAAGAATCAAATGAACAGAGACTTAAGGCTATGTTTAAAGTAGTTAAAACTAGAGCAGCAGCAACTCCATTAATTGAAATTTTAGCAGGCATATTTACCGCTTTGGTTATACTTTATGCAGCAGGCTTTGAAGGTACTTCAAATAGATTGACCGCGGGACAGTTTGTAACATTTATTACTGCTTTAGGGCTTTCATACCAACCATTAAGATCAATAGCAAATTTAAACACAGCTTTACAAGAAGGTTTGGCTGCTGCAGACAGAATCTTTAAAATACTAGATAAAACAAATAATATTGAGGATTATACTAATGCAAAAAAATTAACTATTACTGAAGGAAAAGTTTTGTTCCAAAATGTTTCGTTTTCTTATGGGGAAAAAAATACTTTAGATGATATTAGCTTTGAAGCTAATATTGGTCAAAGTATAGCTATTGTTGGAAAGTCTGGTGCANGAAAATCAACATTATTAAATTTAATTCCAAGATTTATTGATCCAGTTAATGGAAAAATTTTAATAGATGATCAGGACATAAGATTAGTTAAACAAAATTCTCTTAGAAAAAATATCGCTTTTGTTACTCAAAACGCTAACTTGTTTAATATATCTATTTTTGAAAATATTCTTTATGGAAATAATGACGCAACAGAAAAACAAGTTTTTGAAGCTGCTGAAAATGCTTTTTGTAGTGAATTTATCCAGCAACTCCCAAAAAAATTTAATACTATCGTAGGCGAATCTGGTATTAAACTATCTGGTGGCCAAAAACAAAGAATCTCAATAGCAAGAGCTTTTTTAAAAAATGCCCCAATTATATTATTAGACGAAGCAACTTCTGCATTAGATTCTGAATCTGAGAAAAAAATTCAACAAGCATTGGATAAACTTATAAAAGGAAAAACAACAATCATCGTTGCCCATCGTCTATCAACAATAGTTGATGCAGACCAGATAATAACAATCCATGAGGGTAAGATTATTGAAAAAGGAACACATGCTTCCCTTATTAATAAAGGAGGTATGTATTCGAAACTTTATAATGAAAATATAATTAAGAATACATAAAAGATGTTAAAAATTAATTTAAAAAGAATTCTAAAGCTTAATTTTTTAAGAGATATTTTATGCTTTTTAGCGGCAAGTTATATTAAATTAGTATTCTACACAAGTTCTTGGGAAATAATAGGTTTTGAAAGGCCTTCTAAATTAATAGAAAATAAAACACCTTTCATAGTTGCTTTTTGGCATGGAAGGCTATTAATGCTACCGTTTGTTTGGGATAGAAAAAAAATACTTCACTTATTAATTTCCAGACATAATGATGGAGAACTAATATCAAAAACTGTAAGTTATTTTGGACTAAAGTCAGTTAGAGGTTCAACTAATAAAAAGGGAGCCGAGGCTTTAAGAAAAATGGTAAAATTTCTTAAAAATGGAGAATGGGTTGGCATTTCCCCTGATGGACCTCACGGACCAAGGATGATCGCGAGTCCTGGGATTGCTCACGTTTCAAGGTTAGCAAATGTCCCTATTTTCCCAATTGTTTGCAGTGCAAATAGAGCCAAAACTTTAAAAACATGGGATAGATTTTTAATACCTTTCCCTTTTTGCAAGGGAGTTTTCATTTGGGGAGAAGAAATTGCACCCCCCTCTTCATCATCCAAAGAAATAATTGAGGGAACGAGAAGAAGCATTGAGCTGGAATTAAATAAAATATCTTTGATTGCCGATAACAAATATGCCAATAAAAAAACATCAATTAGCAATAATTCTAGTGAGTAGAAATGTTAAATAGACCTAAATTTTGGAGAACCTCAAACCTACTGACTAAAATATTAACACCTTTATCTTTTATTTACCTTGTTTTATTTTTTTCTAGAAAATACTTATCTCGAAAAAGGAAAGTAAATATACCAGTAATTTGTATTGGTAATATAACAGCTGGTGGCGCAGGCAAAACACCTGTGGCTATATCTATTGCAAAATTCCTTATCTCTAAAGGCCTAAAACCACACTTCCTAACTAGAGGATACAAAGGAAAATTAAAAGGCCCCATCCTTGTGTCTAATAAACATTCTTCTGCAGATGTTGGAGACGAGCCTATACTTCTTTCTGAAGTAGCGCCAACCTGGGTTAGTAAAAATAAAATACAAGGTGCAAAATCTGCATTAAAGTCCAACGCAGATCTTATTATAATGGACGATGGGTTGCAAAATGACTCCATACATAAAGATTTATCAATTTTAGTTATAGATGGAGGTTATGGTTTCGGCAATAACAAACTAATTCCTGCAGGGCCACTAAGAGAAAGTGTTAAAAGTTCTTTAACTAAAATAGACTTTATAGTTTATGTTAATGACCCTTCTAAGAACGTCAAAATAGACCTATCTGAATTTAAATGCCCAATATTGAAATCAAATATTGAAACAATAACTGACAATATAGATTTAAATAAAAAATTTTCTGCATTTTGTGGGATAGCAAGACCAGAAAAATTTTTTTCTTCCTTAAAAAAAATAGGAATTAAATTAACCTTTTCCAAATCGTTTCCTGACCATCATAGGTATTCAGAAGATGAAATTATGAGATTGATTGAGGATTCAAACATAGATAATTCATTAATCTTAACAACAAAAAAGGACTGGGTCCGTATCCCAGAACAAGCCAAACTTATGGTTCATTTCTTAGATTGTAAAATTAAATTTCAAAGCATAATTAAACTTGAAAGTAATTTAAAAAGAATTTTAGAAATCAAAAAATGATAAAACATCTACTAGAATATTTTTTATTAAAGTTTTTTTTCATAATTTTGAATCTACTCCCAATTAATATAGCTTCCAGTATCGGTGGTTTTTTAGGCAAAACAATTGGCCCTAAATTAAAAGCAAACAAAACAGCAAAAAATAATTTCAATATAGCCTTTCCCAATAAAAGCAACAAAGAAATAGAAGAAAATATTCTTCAAATGTGGGAGAATTTTGGCCGAACAGTAGCTGAATATCCTTTTCTCCACTTTTTTTCTAGATCAAATAAAAGAATTACTATTGAAGGATTAGAAAATCTGACGAAAAAAAATTCTAAGAATGCAATAATATTTTCAGGTCATTTTGCAAACTGGGAGGTCATGGCAACGGTTATTGCAAATATATCTAATTTAGCTCTTATTTATAGAGCTCCTAATAACCCATTAGTAGATAAAATGATCAGAGATTATCGAAATATAATTTCTTTAGACCAAATCAGGAAAGGACCACAAGGCTCTAGAGAAATAATTGAGTTCATAAAAAAAGGAACTAACCTTGGTATGCTTGTAGATCAAAAACAAAATGATGGAATATCTATTCCATTTTTTGGAAAAAATGCTATGACTTCTTCCGCAATAGCAAAACTAAGTCTAAAATATAAATTATCGCTAATACCAGTTTCAATTGAAAGAATATCTGGAACTAATTTTCATATAAAAATACATGATGAGTTAGAAATTAATGATCAAAAGGATGACGTAATCACTATTATGAACAAAGTAAATAATTTTCTTGAAAAATCAATTATTAAGAACCCCTCCCAATGGTTGTGGATGCATAAACGGTGGAATTGATTTTTACATCTTATTTTTTACTAATAATTGTGGATCAATTCGGGATTTAAACCAATTAATTCTCCAATCCAAATGATCGCCTGTAGATCTACCGGTAGAACCTACAAAGCCAATTATTTGACCTTTTAAAATATCATCGCCAAAAGAAACATTCAGTTTATTTAAGTGCAAATATGCAGAAGAGAGGCCGTGGCCATGATCAAGAATTATTGTCCCCCCGGTATAATAATGATCTGTCTTCGCTAAACTAACTCTTCCGTTTGCGGGAGCTCTCACTTCTGTACCTTTTGGAGCAGCAATATCTATACCATAATGAGGTTGCATTTGCTTTCCATTTAGAACCCTTCTTGTTCCATAAATACCTGTTACAACACCTTTAACAGGCCAAAAAAACTCTTGTAAAAACCATGTTTCGTTTGATTCAATCGACCTAGCCTCTAAAATTTCCTTGTTATTTTGTTTTATAATCTCTAGTGATTCCTTACTAGGCTTTACCATTTTTGAAGGTAAATTGTTTATCCTTTGTATACCCCAGTCTCTAGACCTAATCTTAAGTAACTTCTTTTGTATAGAACCATTTTTATATTTAATAATTAAAATAGAATTGCTTGGATGGTCCCTTCCAAATCCAAAAACAAAAAAGCCGTCTTTTGAAACTTTTACAGACTTTTCATCCAAAAAAATCTCTGCATCGGCCTCAACTTTCCCTCTAATTAAACCACCTTGAGTTAACTCTCCGTAATACGTTAACTGTTGCGAAAAAACTTCAAAACTAAAGAATTGTAGAATAAAAATATAATATATTATATATTTAAACATTAACGTTTTACTTTTTACAGTATCTTTCATAACAGATCTCTGCAGAAGAGTATGCTTCTTGTAAATTTGGATCCCAATATCTTAGATTTTCTAATAATATTTTTCTATTTGTAACTGCACACCTTATATATGAACCAGGTATGATTATGTCAAACCTACCAGAATAATAAATTAGTTTTGCTTCTTTTTGATATTCTGTTTCATACATTATAATAATTTTTCTTGAATATTTTTTTTATGAATATTTTTTTTCACACTACTCTCTATTTGTTTCTTTCTTATTTTAAGCAATTTAGCATCAACACTACCATCGTAAAATTCAATCTCAATTATATCCTCTTTAATAGCGCGGCCTACCGAATCAATTGGCTTTTTATCATTAGTTGACCTTATTAAAGCAAAACCTCTATTTAAAGTATTTCGGTATGATAAAGTTTCTAATATTTTCTTGGAGTAGTGCATTTTTTCAAAATAAAGTTTTAATGGTGATATTATTAAATCTTTCTTTAAATTAGATGAGATCAATTTATTTCTTTTATCTAATTCAGTTAAATTAGAACCCAACAATTTTAATAAACTCTTCTCTGCAAGATTGAATTCTTTCTTTTTATATGAAAAATTATATAGAATATTTTTATTGCTTATCCTATTTGCTGAAACTTTATCATAGTATAGATTGATTTTTTGCTTTAAATATGTCCTTAGCTTCGATGCAGCAAAATCTATCCTCTGAGAATAATTCTCAATATTACTTTCTGGGCTTTTAAAACCTCTACTTGCAGAATTGAATTCGCTTCGAGCCTGTTTTAATGTTCTTGATAGACTTGAAATTAATCTTGAAGTAAACGAACTTAATTTTTCAATTAATTCTAATTTAACCGGAACAGCAATTTCTGCAGCAGCAGTTGGCGTTGGCGCTCTAAAATCTGAGGCTAAATCAATTAAAGTAGTATCTGTTTCGTGTCCTATTGCAGAAATTATCGGAATTTCACTTTTTGATACAGCAATAATTAAATCTTCATCATTAAAACACCACAGGTCTTCAATACTACCCCCTCCTCTTGCGATAATAATAATATCAGGTTTTTTTATTTTATTCCCTGTTGATATTTCGTTAAACCCTTTAATTGCTTTTATTATCTCCGAAGAGGCACCTTCACCTTGAACCAATGTTGGCCATATCAAAACTTCCCTTGGAAATCTATCCTTAAAGCGATGAAGAATATCTTTTATTACTGCTCCTTTTAGTGAAGTTATTACACCTATGACATCTGGTAAATAAGGAAGTTTTTTTTTGTTTTTATCATTAAAATAGCCCCCTTTCATTAGTTTTAATTTTCTTGCTTCAAGCATCGCCATAAGAGCGCCTAACCCTGCTGGGCGAATATCATTTATTATTAGCTGGTATGATGATTTTTTTGAAAAAGTCGACATTCTTCCTTCGCAATGAACTTCTAATCCTTGTTCAGGTGTTAATTCAATTTTTTCAAATACATTTTTAAAGCATATCGTTTCTAAAACTGATATTTCATCTTTTATGGTAATATAAGCATGTCCTGATTGTGCTACGAATATTCTACTTACCTCACCTTTAACAATTACTTTGTCAAAAGAGGATTCTACAACATTTTTTAATGCATTAGATAATTCAGTAACAGTATATTCAGGAATATTATTATTAGCCATATCTAGTTTATCTTGAAGGATTTAATATATGATTTTATTATAGTATAAAAAAAAACAAATTAGGAAATAAAAATGAATATTTTAGTCATAGGCTCAGGGGGTAGAGAGCATAGTATTTGTTGGGCTATAAAGAAATCACCCCAGCTAGATAAACTTTATTGTATTCCTGGGAATGCTGGTATAAGCGATTTAGCTACTTGTATGCCTGAGAAAGACCTTACTAATGAAAATATTATCAAAGTTTGTAAAGAATTTAAAATAGATCTAGTTGTAATTGGACCTGAAGCATATTTAGTAAATGGATTAAGTGATATTCTAATCGCGGAGAATATTAGAGTATTTGGGCCAAATAAAGATGCCTCTATTCTTGAAAGCTCTAAAAGTTTTACGAAAAATCTTTGCTCAAAATATGGTATTCCGACTGCAAAATATGAAACTTTTTCCAATAAAAATTATGCTTATNAATACTTAGAAAAACAAAACGTCCCTATTGTAATCAAAGCTGACGGACTTGCTTCTGGAAAAGGAGTAATAATTGCTAATTCAAAACCTGAAGCTTTCAAAGCAGTAGATGAAATATTTAGTGGAAAATTTGGTGAATCTGGGAAAATAATTGTTATAGAGGAATACTTAGAGGGCACTGAAGCAAGTTTCTTTGCAATATCGGATGGAAATAATGTTATTCCATTTACAACAGCAGAAGACTACAAAAGAGTATTTGAAAAAAACAAAGGACCTAATACAGGGGGTATGGGCGCCTTTTCACCTGCAAAAAATATTAATAAAGAACTTGAAAGTAAAATTATGGATCTTATAGTTACACCTACTTTCAATGCTTTAAAAAAAGAAGGTATTTTTTACAAAGGCATCTTATACGCTGGCCTTATGATTAAAGATAATTATCCAAAATTAATTGAATATAATGTAAGATTTGGGGATCCAGAGTGTCAAGTAATGCTCTCAAGACTAAAAACTGACTTTGTTTCTATATTAATCGCTACAAGTGATGGAAAGCTTGATAAAATTAAAATTGAATGGCTAGATATTTACTCATTAATAGTGATTATGGCTACTAAAGGATACCCAAATACATATCCATTAAATACTTCTATTCATGGACTTGAAAATATAAATTCTGAAAATTCAGTTATTTTTCATTCAGGAACAAAACTTGAAAATGGAATATTAAAATCTAATGGAGGAAGAGTTATAGGGATAACTTCTGTTGGAGAAACATTGGATATGGCAAAAGAAAAGTCTTATAATTCAATTAATAGAATCAATTGGCCTGAAGGTTTCTTTAGGAATGATATAGGAACAATTTACTAAAGAAGTAATTTATCATGGATAATAGGCAAGTTAATATTATTGATAGAAAACCTTTTTTGGAAAAATGGCTGCAAAAAAATATTAATAATTTTGAGGGGCCAATTAAAATAGAACCTATTTTAGGAGGACAATCCAATCCAACATATTTAATTAATTCATTTAAAAAAAAGTATATATTACGTTCCAAACCTCTTGGTAAATTGCTACCTTCTGCTCATGCAATTGAAAGAGAATACAGAATTTTAAAAGCATTGCGTCAGACTATTATTCCAGTCCCTAAAGTTTATATTTTATGTGAAGATATAAATGTATGGGGCTCTCCATTTTACATCATGGAATTTATAGATGGAAGAATATTTTACGATCCTTTAATTCCTGATATTAATAATGAGGAAAGAAAAAAAACATACATTGCTATGATAAAAACTTTATCTGACCTTCACCTTCTTGACTATAAAAAATTAGGGTTAGAAGATTTTGGTAAAATTGGATCATACGTTCAGCGTCAGGTTAAGCGCTGGTCTACTCAATACAGGAAAAGCGAAACTAAAAAAATTATCTCGATGGAAAAACTTATAGACTGGATTCCTGATAATATTCCAAAAAATGAAAAGACTACTATTGTGCACGGAGATTTCAGAATAGATAATATAATATTTCACCCTTCAGAGCCAAAAGTTGTCGGCGTTCTCGACTGGGAAATATCTACTCTTGGAAACCCTTTTGCTGATTTTGCATATAATGCAATGATTTGGAGACTTTCAAAAAATCAATTTAGGGGCCTCAAAGAAACCAATTTCATAAAATTAGGGATTCCATCAGAAAATGAATATTTCAAAAAATATTTAGATTTCATGAATATAAGCTCAATTCCAAACTGGAATTTTTATATAATTTATAATATGTTCAGACTTTCTGCTATTCTTCAAGGAATTGCTGGGAGAGCACGTGAAGGAACTGCAGCATCACCAGAAGCTATAAAAATGGCAAACTTAGTTGAGCCCATAGCCAACAGTGCATGGGAACAAGTAGAAATATACAATAACGCTAATTAAAAAACCCCTATTCTAATTAAAATTATTATTTTAACCTAAATTAACCTCTATCAAATTTTTTTAATTCTAACTTAGCAACAGTTTCAGAATGCACAGCATCAGGACCATCTGCCATTCTTAAACCTCTTGAGTTTGCCCATGAGGCTGCAAGAAAATAATCATCTGTAAAACCTGCTGCTCCATGAACTTGAATAGAGTTATCAATAATTTTACAGGCCATTTGAGGTACAGATACTTTTATCATGGCTATTTGATCTCTTGATTCCTTGGAACCAAATTTATCAATTGACCAAGCTGTTTTTAGAACTAATAACCTTGCTTGGTCTATTTCAATTCTACTATTTGCAATCTTTTCTCTTAGTGAGCTTTGACTTGATAGCGTTTTGCCAAATGCTATTCTTGATATAGAGCGTAAACACATAGCCTCAAGAGCTCTTTCAGCAGCACCTATTAATCTCATGCAATGATGAATTCTGCCAGGCCCTAATCTTCCCTGAGCTATTTCAAACCCTCTTCCTTCTCCTAGAATCAAATTTGACTTAGGCACTCTTACATTATTAAATGATATTTCACAATGACCATGTGGAGATTCGTCATAGCCATAAATTGTCAATTTTCTTTCAACATTGACACCTTTTGCATCCATTGGAACAAGAATTTGTGATTGTTGTTTATACTTTGAAGCACTTGGATCTGTTTTACCCATAACAATTAATAATTTACAATTAGGATGCGCTCCATTAGTGGTCCACCATTTACGGCCATTAATCACATAATCTTCTCCATCAGCTTCTATTCTAGTTTCAATATTTGTTGCATCAGAGGAAGCTACATTTGGTTCAGTCATACAAAATGCTGATCTAATTTGACCATCTAAAAGCTTATAAAGCCAATCATCTTTTTGCCTATCACTTGCGTAATTTAATAATAACTCCATATTGCCTGTATCAGGGGCATTGCAATTAAATACTTCAGGAGCAATTAAAGATCTTCCCATAATTTCACATAATGGGGCATACTCAACATTACTTAAGCCCAGCCCTAATTTGCTATCTGGTAAAAAAAGATTCCATAAGTCCTGTTTTTTGGCTTTTAATTTTAAATCTTCAATAATTTGTGGAACTTTATCCTTATCTCGATCAATTTGTTCTTTGAAAATTTTCTCAGCTGGATAAATATATTCACCCATAAAATGATTTAACTTATCTATAATTTCTAACACACGGTCTGAATGATTAAAATTCATATTATCTCTCTTTTATTTTTAACAAAAATAATTCTTCTATCTCAATTTTTTAAAAAAATCTTTTATTAATTTTGAACATTTTTGTTCATTTAGCCCAGCAATTATTTCTGGTTTATAAAATATATTTCCTTTTTCTGTATTATTAATATGCTTACTTCTTTTATCATATGCACCAAAATAAAGCCTTCTTATTCTTGATAAACTAATTGCATGATTACACATTGGGCAAGGTTCTAATGTTACATATAAGTCGCAAAAATCAAGTCTGTCTGTATTTAATTTCATAGATGCATTTCTAATTACAATCATTTCAGCATGCGCTGTAGGATCATTAGTTGAAATTGTTGAATTCGCTGCAGAAGCAATAACTGACCCTTCCTGATTTACAATCACAGCTCCAACCGGAACTTCACCATTACCATAAGCTTCTTCAGCTTTTTGTAAAGCTAATTGCATATATTGATTATCAATTGATGAATTGATCATCTTTAAAGAATGCTCTAATATATACGTATTGGTCAAGTTATTATTTATTTGTTTTTAGGATTAAAAATAATATGAAAAAACCATTAATAGGTATAACATCAGATGACTACCTAAAAAATAATACACCCAGTTATAATAATAATTTTATTTTAAGACAGAATTATTGCTCTGTAATTGAATTAGCCGGAGGAATTCCAGTAATTATTCCTTATTCTAATAATTTAATAAAAGAATATTCTATTAGTTTAGATGGATTAATCATTTCAGGAGGCAATTTTGATGTAGACCCATTTTATTTTGGAGAATCTATAAATAGCGACAAAGTAAAAACAAAACCCTCAAGAACAAATTTTGAGATTGAACTAACGAAAGAAATTTTAAATCACGACAAGCCAGTACTCGGAATTTGCGGAGGGCAACAATTATTACATGTTATTTTAGGAGGTAAATTAATTCAACATATCCCAGATGAAATAAACTCAGAAATTAATCATGAGCAACTAAACCCACGTAATGAGCCAGGACACGAAATAACTGTTAAAAGAGAAACACGACTATATGATATCGTAAAAAAAACTAAATTAAATGTAAATAGCGCTCATCATCAAGCGGTTAAAAATCAACCAGAAAATGTTATTATAAATGCAGTTGCTTCAGATGGGATTTATGAAGGTATTGAGTGCAATAAATATAAATTCTGTCTAGGGGTTCAATGGCATCCTGAATATTTAGTTAATGATAGTGATATTAAAATTTTTATGGCGTTAGTAGATGCATCAAAAAATTAATTCATCAATTAAAAATGAAAAGATTACTAAAAAACTCTCAAGAATTGGTATTGGGTCAAGAAGAATGCTAGAAAAATGGATACAAGATGGAAGAGTAAGTATAAATGGTGAAGTAGTTTTTAACCCTGCAATTAGAGTTGATGAAAATGCAAAAATTAAATTTGATGGGGTAAAAGTACCTGATAAAGAAACCTCTAGATTATGGAAGTTTTATAAACCTAAAGGGTCATTAAGTTCAAACAAAGATTTAAAAGGAAGAAATTTAATTTTTGACTTTCTACCAAAAAATTTACCTAGAGTTATTTCAGTTGGAAGATTAGACTACAATACAGAAGGTTTAATATTGCTTACAAATGACGGGGAATTAGCCCGTAAGCTTGAAATGCCCTCATCGGGCTTCTCGAGGAGCTACAGAGTTAGAGTTCATGGTAAAGTTGAAAAATCAAAGCTAGATATTCTTAAACATGGTATTAAAATTAACAAAATCAATTATAAATCAATAAATGCATGCCTTGAAAGACAAAATAAGACAAATGCTTGGGTTAATATTTCATTGAAAGAAGGAAAAAATAGAGAGATTAGAAAAGTAATGGAGTTTTTTGGCTGGGAAGTTTCTAGACTTATAAGAGTTGAATTTGGCCCCTTTAAAATAGGAAAATTAAAAGAAAAGGAAATTCAAGAAATAGAAAGACCTTCATTTAGTGATTTATTATAATGGTAAAAATATGCATTTAAGAATTACTGGTGGCAAATTAAAAGGTAAAAAAATATTTCACAAATACAAGATTTCAATTAGGCCTACTTCATCTAAAGTAAGGGAATCAATTTTTAATAGAATAATAAACAGCAATCTTCTAGAAATAAAAATTTTAAAAAATAACATTAGATTCACAGATATTTTTTGCGGGTCAGGTATAATTGGGTTTGAGGCACTATCCAGAAACTTTGACCAAGTAACCTTTATTGATAATAATGAAATATTAATTAATTCAATATACAAAAATGCCTATAACTTAAATCTTCATAAGAAAATTGATACTTTTTGCGCTAACGCAATCACCCCACCTAAAGCCAAAGCAAGTAGTGACATAATCTTTCTTGACCCTCCATATAACAGTGGCATATCAACCCCTACTATACTTGCTCTTGAAAAAAGAGGGTGGATAAGCAACAAGACTACAATTTTTGTAGAAACTAGCTCTAAAGAGGAATTAATAACACCGGACTCATATCTTATTTATGATGTCAGAAATTACGGCACGACAAAAGTATCCACTATTAAAAAAGCTTGATTACATATTATCTTCTGCCAAAAATTTTTTCTATATCAGATAATTCAAGCTGCACATAAGTCGGCCTACCATGGTTACATTGACCTGAATTTGGCGTAATCTCCATTTTACGAAGTAAAGCATTCATTTCATTAACATTTAATTCTCTACCGGCCCGAACACTTCCATGACATGCCATAGCACTACATACTTCATTCAATAAAGATTCTAATGATTGAGTATTATTTTCATTGACTAAGTTTTCAGAAAGATCCTTCAAGAGTTTTTGAACATTAACCTCACCAAGAAGACCAGGCGTACCAGTTACAATCACAGACTTGTTATCATTTAGCTCAATAAATAAACCTAGTTTTTTTAAATCATCTATGTGCTCAGAAAGAGTGCTAATTAATAAATCATCAAGTTCAATAATTTCTGGCATTAAGATTATCTGACTTTTAAGCGAGTTACCGTATATAGCGCCTTTAATTTCTTCATAAATTATTCTCTCATGCGCAGCATGCTGGTCTACAATAATCAAACCACCATAGGTTTGAGATACAATATAATTTTTATGAATCTGAGCAACCGCAGAGCCCAGAGGATAACTTAAATAATTTTTATCTAGCTCATGTTTTTTTCCTGATGGTAAAAACTCTAAAGAACTAACAGCTGCATCATCTATTTGGCTTCCTGATAAAACACTTCCCTTATTATTATCTAAATTCTGATGCTTATCAAAATTTTTTGAAAGGGAACTTAAATGGGATTTATTTTTAAAGGCATCTAAAATTTTTCCGGAATTTAAATTTGAAGCCTTAAGGCCCTCAGAAGCAAATGCTTTTCTAATACTTCCTACAATTAATGCTCTTATATTTTGCTCATCATCGAACCTTACTTCAGCTTTACTTGGGTGAACATTAACATCTAATTTCTCTGGATCAATATCAATAAATATACTTAAAACTGGAAATCGATTTCTAGCTAAATAATCACTAAAAGCCCCTCGAATTGAACCAGTAATTAACCTATCAGATATAGGTCTACCATTAACATAAATATACTGAAACCTTCCTGAGCCCTTATTATAAGTTGGCACTCCCACTAACCCTTTAATAGACACACCTCCTCTTAAATTTTTTATCTCAATAGAATTGTTATAAAATTCTTTTCCTATAACATCATAGATTCTTTTTTTTAATGAGTCCTTAGAATGATTAAGAAAATTAAAATGCTCAACCCCATCAATATAAAGTTGAAATGCAATATGTGAATTTACAATAGAATGCCTCTTAACAATATCTATCAGCATTGCTGTTTCAGTTCTATCGGTTTTTAAGAACTTCAGACGTGCAGGAGTTTGTTTAAATAAACTACGAACTTCTACAGACGTCCCTTTTTTAATTGCAGAAGGCTTCAACTTTCCTAATTTTCCAAAAAAAGAACCTAATTCCCAACCTTGTCTGCTTCCTTCTTTTATTGAACTAATTAAAAAATTGCTTATTGAAGCTATAGAAGGAAGAGCCTCACCTCTAAAACCTAGAAAACTTATTTTTGTTAAATTATTAGCATCTAATTTTGAAGTGGCATGCCTTTCTAGAGCAACCTCTAATTGCTTTTTATTGACACCATTACCATCATCAATAACTTTTATACTTTCTCTTCCTGATCCAGATATAAATATTTTAATATTTTTAGATTTAGCATCTATAGAATTCTCAATAAGTTCCTTGACAACACTTGAAGGTCTCTCAATAACTTCTCCAGCAGCAATTTGATTAATTATTTTATCTGGTAATTTTATTATCTCATCTTTCAAAACATCACCATCAGCTAAAAATGTTCCCAAGTATCTTTTTTAATTTTTTCAATAGCAGGTTGATCAAAGGGATTTAAATCAAGTAATTCTGAAGTTAAGATGGTTTCCAACATAAAATGCGTAAATAATTGACCAATCGTGAACTCATCTAAATCATCAAGTAAAATCACCCTATAAGGCCTACCAGAATCCTTTAAGGCCTTAATAATAACTTTTGCAAATACTTCATTAATACTGTCAATTGAAATTCCGTTTAAAAAATCGGCTTTTTTAATACCGAGAGAGTCTATAAGTATTTCGTCAGTCTTATCTTTATTAATTAGGATATTAATAATTTTGTCTCGAGGCCCTTCTATCCAGGCCTGAAGTTGACTATGCTGATCTAAAGGTAATAGAGAAGAACTAGCTGTCATTCCAATTCCATTTTTACCCAAACTCTCTGACCATAACTGTCTAAACCATTCACAAAAAAATAATAATCTTGGCTCATAAGTTGCTAGTATATTTACATATATATTACTTTTAGAAAGCTGAGACATAGTTACAGCTCCAGTTATCGAGTAAGAATTTTTCCCTTTAAGAGCTCTAATCACGCTATTAGAACCTCTGATTATTTCTTCAAAATTCACTCCTGCTATTAATGCTGGGACCCAGCCCACGCATGATAAAATAGAGAAACGACCAGAAATGTAACTATCATGTTCAATAACCTTGATATTTTTTTCTTTAGAAATAGATGAGATAATATTATCTTTTTTTGTGGTAATAGTTAAAAAATGCGATTTTACTTTGTCTTGACCAATTTTTTTTTCCATAATATCCAAAAATATTAGGTATTGACTCACAACTTCTAGCGTATTACCTGATTTAGATATTACTAAAAAACCACACATTGCAAAATCTAAACTATTGATAATCTTTGCAATATACTTTTTATCTAAATTATCTAAGTAAATAAATTTGCAATTTTTTTTTGAGTTTAAATTTAAATTTGTTATAACTTTAGAGCCTAAGTTAGAACCTCCTGTAGCAATTACTATAATCGTTTCAAATCTATCACGCCATTTCATTAAAAGATTTTTTATGTTATTATATTTAGGATCCAAAAAATCTGAAGTTAAACATTTATATTCATGATTTTCTTTATTTAAGAAAATTTTGTCAGATAGATTCCGCGCTCTATATAATACTTTTTCATATGAACTATTTTCTTGAAAATTAAATAATTTAATATCTCTTATCATAAATGTTACCAATACAATTTATTCATGAAAAAATTCATAAAAATGAAAATTTATTTTTTTAACCTTCTAATTATAACAGGTTTTTGTGACTTTAAAAAATTATCTCCCGTAGCAATTTGCTCCTGGTTTCTCTTTTTTTCTTGGACTGGGTCTAATATATCTTCATCACTTTCACCAACAAGACTTTCAACTAACCTTTCAATCCTGCCTTTATTTAAAAGTTCTCTAGAGTTTTCAGAAGTTAAAACTTCTCTTATGCTCGAATTATTTTCAACATACCCACTTTTTTCTAGTAAAACAAAGTCCCCTGCAGTTAGATCTCTATCAGAAATAATATTTTTTTTCTCATCGCCAATTAAATCTGCGAAAACTTCCTTTGCTTTTTTTGAAGAATCTAAATTACTTTTTTCTGATTTACCTGGAGGTCTTAAGTTAAAATTTGGAGGTATTTCTAGGGGGTCTTTTCTTATGACTGCAAACTCATCTGGCGGAACTTCAGATAATTTGATTAAATTATCACTACTTGCACAGGAACCAACTAAAATAGAAAAAAAAATAAAATTGGCTTTTCTTAAGTAAGTTTTAAAAAATACTAGTTTGCTTTCAGAGCTCATGTTAGCTAGGCACATCTTTTTTTCTTCCTTGGATAAAAATATTTTCAAAAATCACCATAATAACTCCTAGAGATATTGATATATCAGCAACATTGAATGCAGGGAAATGATACTCAAATAAATGAAAGTCCAAAAAATCAAAAACCGCACCATGAATAAGTCTATCAGTGATATTTCCCAATGCACCACCGATAATTAAACCTAGTCCAGACGCTTGAAACCTAGTCTCAGCTTTACTTAACCAAAAAATTAATAGTAATACAAAAATAAACCCAACTAAAGAAAAAACTATAGGCATCCATGATGCATTATTACTAAACAAGCTGAAGCTTATTCCAGTATTAAAAACATAAACAAGTTTAAAGAATGAAGTAATAGTCTCAAATTGACCATTTAAATAATTCATTATTATATACTTTGAAATTTGATCCAAGATTATTGAAAAAAGAGCAAATATTAATCCAAACCTTATCATTTCTTCATCTTTACTAGCTCACAACTTCAGCACACCTATAACAGATTGATTTTGGTCTTACTACCTCTTTAAGAATCTTCCAACACCTCTCACATTTTTCACCCTCTGCGAGTTTGATTAATACTCCCACTCCATTAATCTCTTCCAAATAAAATGAGTCACTAGGTGGATCTCCATTAATAATAGTAATGCCAGAGGTTATACAAATATCCTCCATGTCTACATCAGAACATGCAAGGTAATTTTCTTTATCAAGGTATACTATAGGAGAAACTTCAAGACTAGATCCTATTTTTTTAGCCTTTCGTTCCAATTCAATAGCTCCAGTTACTACTTTTCTAACATCTTTTATTCTTTCCCACTTTTCAGTTTCTAGGTTACTACCCCATGCTTCTGGTGCTTTAGAAAAGTCTTCTAAATGGATGCTTTCAACTTTTTCACTATATCTACTAGACCAAACTTCCTCCATAGTAAAGCAAAGTATTGGAGCTAACCATGTACTTATGAATCTAAATATATTGTCCAGTGTTACCCTTGCAGACCTTCTTCTTTTTGAATCAACAGAATCACAGTAAAGAATATCTTTCCTTACATCAAAATAAAAAGCTGAAAGATCATTAATACAAAAATTTCTTACCTGCTTATATACATTGTGAAAGTCATATTCGTTATATGATTTTCTTACAATAGAATCTAATTTGAAAAGTTTGTTTAATATATATTTTTCAAGGCCTGGCAAATCCTCATAGGGCACTATTTCTTTCTTAGAAAAGTCATTCAGATTACCTAGCAAAAATCTTAAAGTATTTCTAATTTTTCTGTATGTGTCTATCTCACCTTTTAAAATTTCCTCACTAATTCTTACATCATCGGTGTAATCTGAACCTACAACCCACAAACGTAGAATATCTGCACCATATTTATCTATAATTTTCTGTGGACTAATTACGTTACCTAAAGATTTAGACATCTTTCTCCCATTGCCGTCCATTACGAAACCATGGGTAAGGACAGAATCAAA
>NZXH01000030.1 GCA_002701885.1 Rhodospirillaceae bacterium
AAAAAGATAAATCATATTGTCACACCTATTGATTTTGTTTCTAAATATTCTTCAATCCCTTCTTTTCCTCCTTCTCTACCAATTCCGGAGTCTTTCATACCTCCAAAGGGTATTGAAGAAGAGGTAGGGTTTACATCATTAACACCAATAATTGCAAAATTAAGTTGTTCAATTGACTTTATTGATAGTGAGAAATTATTTGTATAGATGTAAGCTGCTAATCCAAACTCAGTGTCATTTGCCATTTCAATTACTTCGTCAATATTATCATATTTTATTAATGGAAGAACTGGGCCAAAGGTTTCTTCCCTATAAATTAACATATCTGGTTTTACATCAACGAGCATTGTAGGCTGAAAAAAAAAACCATTTTTGAGTGTATCATTTTCTAATTTTTTACCACCAATTACTAAATTAGCACCTTTTTCTAAAGCATCATGAATTTGATTTTCTATTTTTTTAATGGAGTTTAAGTTAATTAATGGTCCCATTTTACTTTCTGGTTTATCACCAAAACCTACATTAATTTTTTTTATTCTGTCATGCAAAGTATTTATAAATATTTCTTCAATGTCTTTGTGGATAAATATTCGATTAGGGCTAATGCATGCTTGACCACTATTTAAAAACTTAAGAGCAGATAACCCCTTCGCAGCATGAATAGGATCAGCATCAGGAAATACAATAAAAGGAGCATGACCACCTAGTTCGAGTGAAATTTTCTTTAAATTCTTACCAGCCTTACTAGAAAGTAATCGTCCAACATCTGTACTGCCTGTAAATGTGATTTTAGAAATCCGTTTATCTGATGTAAAAATTTCCCCAACTGATTCTGGTTTTGATGAGGTGATTAAATTAATTACTCCATCAGGAAATTTTGCNAATTCCAAAACTTTGAAAGTTTCTATTGCACATAAGGGGGNANATTCAGAAGGTTTTAATATNACTGTACANCCTGCAGCTAATGCTGGTGCTAATTTTCTAGTAATCATTGAAATTGGATAATTCCATGGTGTAATAGCTCCTATAACACCTATTGGAATTTTATTAATTATAAATCTCTGATTTTTTTTTTCAGAAAGTAACCATTTTCCATCTATCCGCTTTGCTTCCTCAGCATACCACAACAAAAAATCGGAAGCATATTTAACTTCAGCTCTTGCAGACTTTAATGTCTTGCCTTGTTCAAGTGTCATGATCTCTGCGAGATGCTCTTGTTTTTTTTTCATATTTTCCCAGGCTAAATATAAATGTTTTGACCTTTCATTTGGTGAAGTTTGTGACCAGGAATTAAATGCCTTTTTAGCTGATTTAATTGCATCAAAAATATCATTTTTTGAACATTCTGGGACTGCTTTTATAACCTTACCATTAGCAGGGTTTAAGGATTTAAATTCAAGGTTCTCTTTATTAACTCGCCACTTTCCATTAATAAACAATTTTTTCTCCATAAATTTGCAAATTAAAAAGTAATTTCATAAATTAAAGCACTCTTAATTCTGATTTATTTGATGTGAAAAGCTCAAAGCCATCATTAGTAACCTTTATTGTGTCCTCCAAATGTAGTGTTCCCCATCCTAATTCAAAATATGGCATATCTATATTAATAACCATATTTTCTTTTAAAGTGAAATCAAATTCCCCGCCTGCATAAATTTCATTGCCTAATGGTATCGGGTTATCTGTATGCTCCAGTCCTAAACTGTGAGGTGAGACATAGAAATAATCATTAAAACCTTCCTTCTTAACAACATCTATAGTTTTATCAATTAACTGACTTCTTTTTATGCCTGGCTTTATTAATTCACAAGCAGCATCCCAACCTTTTTTCATTGCGTTGGCTCTTACCTTTAATTCATTTGAAGGTTTGCCAACTATTAAAGTTCTTCCTATATCTCCTAGATAGTGCTTGTAGTCAGCAAGAGAATCAACAAATAGTGATTCTCCACTAATTACCTTTCCATGAGGGAGTCCACCAAGTGTAGTGACAATATACCTTCCTGAACCTCCATTTTTAGATACTTCGGTGAAATATGCTCTCTCGATTTCTTTCCATTTAATTCCTTCTCTAATGCTTGATATGGCCTTCTCCACCCCTAATTCATTGATTTCTGCTGCTGTCTTCATAAGTTTAAGTTCTTGTTCAGATTTAATCATTCTTATTTCTCGAAATATATTAGTAGCCTCGACCACTTCTATATGAGGTAAACCCATTTCTTTCATCCAGTGTAAAACTCTCGGATCATCTGTTCCAAGTCTTCCTTTATTTAGGCCAGCATCTTCAATTATCCTTTTGAGACCCCATGCTGGGGTAGCTGCCATTTTATCAGAATGACGTTTTGCTCTTTCATCCCAGGTTTGTTCTAGGGGTGTAAGCGAAGCACCTTTTCTAACTGGCCAACCAGACCATTCAGCCGCAACTGGCTCATTATTATCATTATTCCTATTCTTTAAATCAGTATCTCTTCCTGAGTAGTCTGAGAACATCACTATGTTTGGAACCCAAGTGGGAGTTACTTCAGTAAGCCTTTCAAGGTTAATAGCTGCATTTATGACAAGGCCTGCAGGTGAATTAATTTTTCTTGGAAGAACAGCATAACTGTTAAATATCCACCCACCGGAGGAAAAAAGGTCCCAATAGTCAGTAAGGTAATATACATTAATTGCTTCTTTAGCGACCAAACCGTCAAGTTTGTATTTATCCATTATTTCATATGCTCTGTCTTTATTTAATAACATTACTTTGCTCTTAATTATTTGTTTGATTTTATTAATATTAACTTAGAATATAAGCTGCAGATTAAATTATATAGTGATTACTTAAAAAATGAATAAAAAAAATGATAATTTTGTATTAATTTTTGAAAAAGAAAATAATGANGTAACATTATTAGACTCCCACAATAATNGTCTTTTAAGAAAAGTTAANACTGAGTTTATATTNATCAAGGGGAACCCATATATTGGNGAANAATATATTACTAAAAATTGGATTAAAAATCAAATAACTCAGAAAAACTTTGGTAATTTAAAAAAAATAAACGGTTCTTTTCTTATCATATTTTTTGATGGAAATAAATTGCATATTCTTACAGATAGATTTTTATCAAAAAAAATTTTTGTGTCTAATAATGCTAAGAATCTTATCATAGGAACAAAGCTAATCCATGTTTCCAAGGTTTATTTTAATTATTTTCCCAAAAGCTATAAATACGTTAATAAAAAAGCTGTATTTGAATTTTTATATTTTAGAAGAATNTTTGGAACTGATACACTTATAAATTCAATAANTNTNGCAAAACCTGCCTCATTGATGACTATACAAAATNNTGACTTNAATGAATTTATTTATTGGGAAAAAAAATATAATCCATTTATTACTTCTGCTGAAGCNNCTGATCAGNTAGCNGAAAAATTACAGTTCGCTTCTAAAGGTCATAAATTTATTAATTCTAAACCAGTGTTACTCTTAAGTGGGGGTTTGGATGCAAGAGCTTTATTAGCATCAAAAGTTGCAAAACAATGCGTAACAATTTGTCCAAGTGAAAATAATGAGGTAATGGTTGCAAGAGAGTTGTCTAAAATATCGAATTCATCTTTTAATTTTTTCTTAACAAAAAAGGATGCGTTGAATAATAGAGTTGATGAGGCGGTTTATTTAATTGATGGCGAGCATTCTTCTGTTAACGCTACTTTTATTGGTTATGAAGAAGAATTATTAAAGATAGGAAATGTTTTCATATTAGGTCTTTATTTAGATGTACTATTTGGGGGTCTGTATTTACCTAAAACACCAATTGAAATAGGTAGTTATATTTCTGAAATACATAAATTAGATAAGATTAAAAAAAATTTACCTTTATATTTTATGAAAAAAGTAAAGTATAAGATGAAAAGTTCAAAAATAGATATATTATTTAATGAAAGTAATTATTCAAATAACTATAATATACTACATAGAAAAATAAATAATTTTTTTATAGAAGCATCTTCAATGACAGATAATATTTATTCTCAATGGGAAAGTTTGCACTTATCTCCAATGTCAAGGCATTATTCATACGGGATGATAAACTCAATAGAAAGTTTTGCTGATTGTTTCATACCAGCCTTTAATAATGAGCTGCTTGATTTATCACTAATTATAGATCCTAAAGATAAAGCGAATTCAAAAGTATACAAAGATGCAATAGGTAGAATTAATTATAACTTACTAGAAGTAGTTAATGCCAACATAAATGTTTCAGCTAGAAAAGGGGAATATATATCATCAATGACTATTTTTTTCCGCAAATTTCTTAAAAAATTTCTTAAAATTAATACCAGACTACCTCCTAAAGCTGAAGATAGGTCTTGGATTAAGCCAAATGTTATCATGGATTACAATAGTGAGTTAAAACAAAAAACTATGGATATTAAAAAATCAGAAAATTTTAATGAAACAGAAATATTTAATATTGCATTTTTAGATAGAGCTATAGATGACCATTTTTCAGGAAAGTATGATCATTCTATTTTACTGCAGCATCTAGTTTCTATAGATTCTTTTTATAACCAGATATTTGCCGACTAAATCTTATAATTTGGAATAATTTTCTAAAAATTAGAATTATTTCAATTGAAATGAAATTTTTTTTCTATATATTGATTTAAAGTTGATATTTATTTCTTATAGGGTTTATAATGGATAGTTTAGATATAAAAATACTTAGAATTCTTCAGCAAGACTGTAGTCAAACAGTTGCAGAGATTGGCAAAAAAGTAGGCTTATCTTCTTCGCCATGCTGGAAAAGAATCAATAAACTAATTCAAGATGGTGTTATAATTAAACAAACTGCTATTTTAGATCAAAAACTACTTGGGTACAATCTTGTAGCTTTTGTTAGTATTAAAACAGGTAATCACTCAGAAGAATGGTTAGAAAACTTCTCGAGTCAAATTTCTAAAATAAGTGAGGTTATTGAATTTTATAGAATGGCCGGTGATGTTGATTATTTACTCAAAGTTATAGTAAAAAATATTGAAAAATATGATGATTTATATAAGAAGATAATTGAAATTGAAGGTTTAAAGGAAGTTACATCGAGGTTTTCTATGGAAGTTCTAAAAAACGATATGGCTATACCAATATAAACCTATTTTTGATTTTTTTAAATATTTTTTCTTAAATATAAATAATAGATTAAATTATGGATTACTCTAAAGATCAAATTGCTCGAAAATCAGAATGGTTCAGATACTATTCAGAAAAGCGTATAACACACCAGTGGTTACAAGTACACCTATTAAAAAACTTAGATGATGTAAATACTATATTAGAAGTTGGCCCTGGTCTAGGGCTAGTTTCCTCGATGCTTCATAATGCAGGTTATGAAGTTACAACAGTTGATTATTTATCAAATCAGTACCCACACCCTGATATTAAATTCATTCAAAAAGAAATTATGAATCTTACAGGAGAGGAAGCTTCGGGTTATGATTGTATAATTTGTTGTGAGACGCTTGAACATTTATTATGGGAAGATGTTGATATTGTTTTGAGCAAATTTTTCTCTAGTGGATGTGAATGGCTTATAATATCTGTTCCTTATCAAGGGTTTCAATTAGATTTTAGATTATTTTTTAACCTTTATAAATTTAAAAAGAATTTCTCGATGAAAATTTTTAAATTTTTAAGGAATTTTGATTTTGATACTAACATTGACCCTTATGGTCATAAGTGGGAAATAGGTTATAAAAAATATAGTCTTTTCAATCTTGAAAAAAAAATAAAAAAGATTGGTTACCAGATACATATGAGAGAATTTTCATCGCCCTGTAGATCTGTTTTTTATATTTTAAGAAATTATAAGAAATAAAAACTAGTGTTTAGCGGCTATTGCGTTAATCTCAAGAAGTAATTCTGGGTAAGCAAGAGATTTTACATATATAAGAGTTCCAGCCCATGCATGTTTTCCGAAATATTTGTTGCTTGCTTTAATTAATAACTCTAAATTACTTTTACTTTCAATCATATAAATTGTTCCCATTACCAAATCTTCTACAGACATATCTGCGTCTTCCAGAACTTTAACTATATTAGAATAAGTATTTTCTGCTTGCTCTTCAAATGAACTCGGTAATTTTCCTTCTGTATCATAACCTGCTTGCCCTGCTATGTATAATGTTCTTGCTCCAGATGGTACTTCTATAGCGTGAGACCATTTTCCTTCTGGTTTTGGAAGTGTGTTTGGGTTTCTAAAGATATTTTTTGTCATTTTTAATCTTATTTTTTTTTGTCTCTTTTTTGCTTGGCCCCTAAAGCATCATATGTTGCGTATTTGTACATTTCTCCAAGTGTAGGGTAGTTGAAACAAGTTTGAATAAATAGATCAGCAGTAGCGAATGTCATGAGTCCTATAAGTCCAATATGAACTAATTCACTTGCATTTTCTCCAATAATTTGAACTCCTAAAAGTCTCATATCGTTAGCATCAAATAGAAGCTTTGTAAAACCATCTTTATCGCCTATTATTTGTCCTCTAGCATTAGCATTTGCGTTTGCTCTACCAACGACATAATCAATGTTTTTTTCTTTAAGACTCATTTCTGTTTCACCTGCCATAGAGCATTCAGGTATAGTGTAAATTCCATATGGTAGTATTGGTGCTAGGGATGTTTTATATTTTAAATCAAATGCATGGACCATTGCTATTCGAGCTTGTTCCATTGATGTTGAGGCGAGCGCTGGGAACCCTATAACGTCTCCAACAGCATAAATATGAGATTTTTCAGTTTGATAATGTTCATTTACCGATATGTTTCCTCTTTGATTTACATCTATCCCAATAGTTTGCAAATTTAGATTTGATGTAGAGCCAGTTCTACCTGTTGCAGCCAATATACTTTCAACCTGAATATTATCTCCTACATCTAAATTGATTATAAAGTGTTTATTATTTTTTTTAACATTATCTATTTTTGATGATAGAACAAGCTTTACTCCTAATCGAATCATTGCTTGTGCCAAGGCATCAGAAATTTCGTCATCTAGAAATGATAATACAGTATCTCTGCCTTCCACAAGAGTAACATCAACTCCTAATGCTGCAAACATGCAAGCATATTCACACCCGATCACACCCCCTCCAGCGACAAGTATACTTTGAGGAATTTTTAAGATTTTTAATATTGTATCTGAATCATATACTCCAGGGTGCTCAAATGGTATATTTGGAGGTCTGAAAGGGTAGGACCCTGTTGCAATTAATATTACGTCACCATGCACCAATATTTCTTTTGAATTGTTAGGTTTAATTGAGATTGTATTTTCATCTACAAAAGAAGCATCTCCTTTAAAAAGATCAATATTATGTTTTTCAATATTTATTTTGATTCTTTCACGCTCAGCTTGGGAGACAATTTTTTCTCTATATAGAAAATCTCTTGCGGTAACNTGGTCNTTAAAGTTTACTTCCATNCCATAAAGACCTCTTTGTNTAAANCCNGATAAATNCAAAGAAGTTTCTCTTANNGTTTTTGANGGNANTGTNCCNGTNTTTGCTGCNGCNCCNCCTAANTCNTGTTCNTTTTCAATTAANGCAACNTTTTTCCCAAAGTAAGCAGCNTGAGCTGCTCCTTTTTCTCCNCCAGGTCCAGAACCAATTACTACTAAATCGTAGTTTTTTTCTGTCATTTTTGCCTCATATACTTATTTTCGATAAATAGAATNAAANAAATATTCTAAATATATCAAATAAGATAAACATAATGAATTAGAAAAAACGATAATATCTATTTTTACTNGATTANATNGTAACTTTATGAAGTGTAATNGCTTCGTCTCTTCCTCTAATNCTAAAATTTTCTATAGCTTCAGTATCTATTTTCTCACTTAATCGTAACTTTACATCTTCTGTAATAAGCACATCACACATAAGTTCCTTGCAAGCGCTACAAACTCTACTAGCTACATTTACTGCATCNCCTATAACTGAAAATTCAATTCTTTCATCACTGCCTATATTNCCCACGATGCAANTTCCAACATGGATACCTATTCTATGCTGAATTTCAGGTAATGATTTTTCCGCTCTTTCCTTNCTCCANTGTCTCATTGCTGTTTGCATTTGTCTTGCGCATTCNAATGCGTTCTGTGCATCATTTCCTCTTGACCTTGGAGTTCCAAATGTTGCCATAACAGCGTCACCAATAAATTTATCTACCGTACCAAAGTTTTTGAATATTGGTGCAACCATTCTNTTNTGATATTCAGATAGGAGTTCAACAATTTCTTCAGCTTTTAAATTTTCACANATTGAAGTAAAACCTACAATATCTGTAAACAGAACAGCAACAATTTGGTCATTGCCAGAGCGAGTNCTTGCATCAAAATCTAGCTTTTCTATTTCTTCCCTTATTTCAGGAGAAAAATATCTTCCCAGCTGTTGATTTGTCCTTTCTGCGCTTGATGCATCTGTAGTAATTTTTTCTATAATCCAACTTAATAGGATAGCTATTGCAGCTGTAATCACAAAGATTTGGCATTGAAAAATAAACCAGGTTTGATTCATTGCAAATTCATCNTTTAAAGCAATGGAACCAACNGCCCAAAAAGATTCAGGGTGATTAATTATTGGTATGATAGATGAGAANAGCATTAATGTAAAAAGTATAGAGAGGCCAATAGTTATTTTAGGCCTCAATAAAGTTGCTGAGGCTAGAATTAATAGCTGAGGCATTGCAAAAGCATAATCTAGACTTCTTCCTAATGGAAANGGTNTAAAGTTCTCTATATCATCTGTATAATTNCCNAGCCACATNTTCACTGCGGCTATGCAAACAAAAAGAAACCCATAAACNGATAAACATAAGGTGTAAGTTTTTTCATTAACATAATAGGCNCAAGCTCCAAANCCAATTGTAAATAACAAAAAAAAGAGAGGAAACATTCNGTTAGCAAAGTCTGATAAGCTTNNGTCNAAGTATATTTGAGTTGCTGTTGACAAAAGATTCAGAAGACATGCTATTGATGCAGATAACCTTAATCCTGAAACATGTCTATTTATTTTATGGTCTATTTTTTGCATTTCAAAAATCAGTAAAGGTAGAGTTTATAATCTACCTTCATATTTTAATAGATTAGAATATAAAGATCCAACAACCATAGAGCCTTCATGAGAAGAGTATTCAAGGTTTCTAATACCTCTTACTACAGAAAAATATGCACCAGACCAAAATTTATTAAAAATAAAGTNTTCAAGGTCAGAATGAGATTTTAATTTATATTTTTCCAAAACTTTAGCTGCTTTAAGGTCAAAATATAAAAGTGGTAAATGCTCTTTGAGTTTATTTTTGCAAAGTATGCTTAGAGACATTGCTGCATTTATTATTTCTACACTTAAGTTTTTTGATTTAGTTAANGGAAATAAATCTATTTCACTAAAGATATCATCNAGCTCAGAAAANAGGTGAGGNGATATCTCTCCTGANCTTATTCTCTCATTCATTTCATTCTTGAAATCTTTTTCATCATAAGATGGTGTGGATATAAANCTCTCTCTAGCGAACTGGGATGATCTGTCNGACATTTTACCAATTAAATGAGAGTCGGTATACTTAATATCATTTAGTTCAGAAATAAAGCCATAAGGTTTTGAATTTGTATCAGTATTACAAGAGCCAAGAGTTCGAGATGCGTGAATACATAGCAGTGAGGCATTAACTTTAAAGACAATTTGGCTTTCTATAGCGCCAGACAAAACTGATTCACCCATAAGAATTTCATTTGCAAAAATTATAGATGAAATTGAGAAACTTTGATCAAGAAAAACNGAACCATTTAGACTCATGAAAGCTTTAGCTCTACCATCTAANAANTTTANNTTATCTATTTCATGATNTGCCATAGTNTTGTATAGGCGGTTGTANTTTACTTNTATAAATTCAATAAGAGTNNTGTAATTGTCTTTGCCGTATCTAATCATTTAAATCACTTATAGTTCAAATTGAGTTGCAACATAATCAGTTACTAAACGAATAAAAGATAAATCTTCTTGGGAGGGAAGTCTTTTTTCTTCAGAGAAAATTTCAATTACTGCAGTTACTTTNTTTCCAGTAAATATAGGAATAGCAATACCTGCTTTTACTCCAACNCTTAAAGCAAGCTTTGCACGTGGAAATGTATTNATATCTAANGNTGAAAAATCTTCATGCCATTGGGGCTCTTTAAACTCTAGGCAGCGTCCTGGCATTCCATGACCAGAGGNAAAAGTTATTCTTTCAGACTCTGNAATAAATTCTTTTATCTTTNAATTTCCTTCTTTAACAGACCAGATTTTTTTACTTCTCAAAACTTTTTNANCAGAATCAAGTTCATATACATGAGCAATTAANCCATCATAAAACTCAAGTAACCCTTTTGCTAATCCTTGAAAAATTTCAAAGTTGGTATCGGCTTTGGAAATTAATTTAAGCATTCTATCGAATAGAATTTGTGCAGAAAGAGAGAAAGTTTCACTTTTTTGTCTGGTAAATACATTTTTATAAAGAGATGTTATCCATTTTTTTCCTCTTGGAGATTCTTCAAGAATANTTATATGATCTTTTATATGNTNATAAACAGATGNCCAAAAAAATTGTGGGTATGTATCTTTTAGGTCTACAGGGCTAGTTATTTTCATCATTTTTGCTGCCCCTGTTTCCTCAAACTCTAAAAATAATTTTGATAATTTNCTNATATATTTTGGGTCACCCATNTGNCCGATAAGGTCTGCGGCCTGGACACATGCTGCAAAGTCGTAAAATGATCCNCTTTCATTTNTTTTTTCTTTATNAGGAACAGGAAATGTAGTTTCAGATATAAANTTCTNAANTTTTTGAACATTAACTATAGGAAAATCTGAAATTCTCTGCTCTACAAAAATTTTNCCACGTTCAACATGATATGGTGTAAGGCTTGCNTCAGTTTTATATTCTTCAATTTNAANCATTTTGCCATCAAGGGAAATAATCTGNTTATTTTTATTATCTTCTTTGCANATNCCTCTCACATAACCAATATCGTGNCAAAGAAGGGCNGCTATGTATGAAGTTAAATCCTCACTNGGTACTTTCCCAATACGCAANGAAATAGCTTCGATAATATCAAGTCCGCATTGTGTTACCAAAGAAGTATGTTCAACATTATGGTATGCAGCACTAGAATTNTCTAANANACTCAAGGNAATATCTAGAATTTTAAATGAAGTATCATAAGCTTCGTCCGGAGCATCAGGACAAACTAATTCAAAACAAGACANGATAGATTTTTTTAATCTNGCNTTGATTAGGTAGTCTGTAGGATAAAAAACTGCTTCAGGCCTTGGAATTCGCAAAGAAACCTCCCAATCTCCTTACAAAAAAATTAATAAAAATTAAATATTANTCATTTAAANTTTTNATTATGTGATACNTATCACATGTTANCTAAAAAAGGTACAAAAGATTNATNTATTTTANATTNCAAATTANTTTTCTTTATCTTTAAGTCTCAAATTTAAGTTGTCGTAGGGTGAATCCTCNATAATTTTTATAGTATGCTTTTTTCCTAATATAGANATGTCTAATTTTTGATCTAATTCTGAAAATTTCTTTTCAACCATTGCGAGCACNATACTCTTATTTNTTCTCCAACCAAAACCNCCNGAAGTTGCTCTTCCTACTAATTTATCCTTAAAGTATATAGGTTCAGACCCTCTAGAGTCTGCATTAGTTACGCCAGTGACTTCTGCAGTTACATACGAGTATTTCACTCCATTCTCTAACTCTTTTAATAGGCCTTGTTTTCCAATAAAATCTTTTTTCTCAAAATCTACGAACCTATCTAGTTTTGACTCTAATGCAGAATACTCGATAGATAACTCTCGGGGNATTAATCTATAAGACTTTTCGATTCTTAAGCTATCCATTGCCCTTATTCCAAANGGCTTGATATTAAANTCTTTACCTGCNTCCATGATTAAATCAAAAATATAATTTTGCATTTCTATTGGNTGGTGAATTTCCCAGCCAAGNTCGCCAACAAAGTTTACTCTTAAAGCATCAGCAGAGGCAGCATTTAAACTGATTTTTTTACCTGTAAGCCAAGGAAAATTACTGTTGGAAAGGTCTTCACCTGTAATTTTCTGTAAAACCTTTCTAGAGTTTGGCCCAGCAAGAACTAGAACACCGTGAGATGTTGTAATGTTATTTAAAATAACAGATTTGTCGCTTGGTAATGACTTGGATAAATAATCCATGTCATGCCGTTCCATTGCGCCTGCTGATACAAGATAAAACGCAGATTCAGCCTTCTTAAATACTGTAAACTCAGATCTTACTCCACCATTTTCAGTAAGAAGATATGATAGGCTAATTCTTCCAATCTTTTTAGGAACTTTATTTGAAAGAAGATAATTTAACCAATTTTCTGCCTTTGGTCCGGTTATTAAAAACTTTGAGAAGGCTGTCATATCAAGAATACCAACATTTTTACTAACATTGATACATTCTTCACCTATATATTTGAAATAGTTAGGCCTTCTAAAACTCCATTTTTCTTTGATATCTGTTTTATCAGAAATAAACCAATTGGGCCTTTCCCATCCGTATAATTGTCCAAAAACAGCACCTAATTTCTTCATTCTTTCATAGCAAGGTGATTGCTTTAAAGGTCGAGCTGCAGGCCTTTCCTCATCAGGAAAGTGAATTACNAAAACATTTTCATAAGCTTCTTCATTNTTAAGTTTTAAATAGCCTTTAGACGCNTAAGGNCCAAATCTTCTAGGGTCAACTCCCATCATATCAATTGTAGGCTCACCATTCACAATCCACTCCGCTATCTGCCAACCCGCTCCACCAGCTGCAGTAATTCCAAAGCTATGTCCTTCATTGATCCAAAAATTATTTATATTCCACGCTGGGCCAATTAGCGGGCTTCCATCTGGGGTATATGCTATTGGACCATTTATTACNTGTTTAACTCCAACTTCTCCAAAAGCAGGNACTCGATTNATAGCTGCTTCAATATGTACTTCCNGTCTGTCGAGGTTACCTGGGAAAAGGTCATTTTCAAAANTNTCAGGAGGNCCATCGATAAAACATGCAGGTGCTCCTTTTTCATAAGGTCCAAGAATTAATCCACCCCTTTCTTCTCGCATATAATATGATCCAGGATAGTCNGACTCTCTTAAAACNCCCATTTCTGGNAGGCCTTTCTCNTGTCTTTTTAAAATTTCTGGGTGTGGTTCAGTTACAATATANTGATGCTCAACAGGGATAACAGGTATTTCTATCCCNACCATTTCGCCAGTTTGTCTNGCATGATTCCCTGTACAACTTACAATATGNTCAGATAATATCATCCCTTTNTTNGTAGTTATTTCCCAGAGATTATTTTCAACTTTTTTAATTTTTTCAACTTTAGTTCTTCTATATATTTCAGCCCCACCATTTCTTGCTCCAATAGCAAAAGCCTGGGACAAGTCTGCAGGTTGTATNTATCCATCTTCAGGATGGAAAATNCCTCCAATTAANCCATCTGTATTACATAAAGGCCAAAGTTCTTTAATATCTTTAGGTTCAAGAAANTCAACTTTTACCCCAATAGTTTTTGCTACGCCGGAATAATACTTATATTCATCCATTCTATCTTGGTTTCTTGCCAGTCTTATATTGCCTACTTGTCGCAAACCAACATTTTGTCCAGTTTCTATTTCTAATTTTTTGTATAGGCTGAGAGAATATTTATGTATCTGACCTACGCTATAGCTTAAGTTAAATAAAGGAAGTAAACCTGCTGCATGCCATGTTGAACCCGCGGTTAATTCTGTTCTTTCGCAAAGAGCTACATCTTTTAGTCCTTTTTTTGTTAGATGGTAAAGAGTGCTTAAGCCTACGACGCCACCTCCGATCACTAGAACCTTGACCTGGTTTTTCATTTTTTTCCCTTTTAACCAAATAATTAAATAAATTAATAATTAAGATAAAAAAAATCTTGCTGAGAGCTTAATCCTAATTTACGTTCTTAGGAATAATTAATTTTATTTATGGGGGTTTTGGGGATGTCAATTGAAGCAAAACACATTGTTACTGTCGACCAAAGCGACAGAAAAGTTCCAATTAATCTAAGGCAAAGTGGCTCAACACCTGTTGAGTTGCTGATCTCAACTCGTGTAAGGAAATCTCCTTACTGGCATTTATCTATTAATGAAGGTTGTTGGAGAGCAACTGTTTACAACAGGATTTATCATCCAAGAGGATACGTTAAACCGGAAGATGGCGGGGCAATGGTTGAATATGATGCGTTAGTAAATCATGTTACTATGTGGAATGTTGCTGTTGAAAGACAGATACAGGTTAAAGGTCCAGATGCAGAATCATTTGTAGATTATGTAATCACAAGAGATGCAACAAGAATTAAGGATATGCATGCAAAGTACGTTATTCTTTGTAATGAAGCTGGTGGGGTTTTAAATGATCCTGTATTGCTAAGGCTTAATAGGAATGAGTTTTGGTTTAGTCTAGCTGACTCTGACCTGATGTTATGGCTTCAGGGTGTAAATGTGGGAAAAAAATTTGATGTTGAGATAAATGAGATTGATGTTGCTCCTGTTCAAATACAAGGGCCAAAATCTGAAGCCCTAATGGTTGACTTACTTGGGAAAGGTATTTCAGATGTACCAGTTTATGGATTAATGGATGGAGAGATAGATGGATGTAAAGTTATTATTTCTCAAAGTGGNTTTTCTGGAGAAAAGGGTTATGAAATATATTTAATTGATGCAACGCTTCATGCTGAAAAACTTTGGAACGCTGTCAAAGCTGCAGGTAAGTCTCATAATTTGATGGTGATTGCTCCAGCTCATCATAGAAGAATAGCTGCAGGTATTCTATCTTGGGGTCAAGATGCTGACTTTGAGACAAGTCCTTTCCAATGTAATTTAGGTTACCAAGTCCCCCGAAAAAAGTCTTCTGATTACATAGGTAAAGAAGAACTAAATAAGCAAAGAAAAATGATTGAGTCGGGTAATTATCCTTTTAAGTTAATCTTGGTTGGTATTGTTTTAGGCGGGAAAAATATTGAAGAATATGCTCCAGATTTTTGGACAATTAGTCTTTCTAAAAACTCAGACCCAGTTGGTTATGTTACATCTCCATGGTACTCACCAGAATTAGAGACAAATATAGCTATGGGATATGTTCCTGTTGAGAATAGTAAAATAGGAACTAAATTATTTATCAATCTTCCTGATAGATATTCTACGATCGTTGGTGATCCCGTTGAAGCTGAGGTAGTAGAAATGCCATTCCGGCCATCTGTAAACCCTAATGCTAGGGAAATTGCTAAGTCAGAGGGTAGGGATGCTGCTTATTAAAATTTAAAATTTTATAAAAATAATTGAATTGGAATAAACCCTCAGCATTTAAGTGCGAGGGTTTATTTTTATTTTAAATTAAAACAAATCTTTCATATAGTATAAAACACTTAGGATAGATAATATCCAAACTGTNATATGAATTTCCNTAAANGCNCCAGTAGCGATCTTTATTGCNGTATATGCTATGAAGGCNATAGCAATACCGTTTGCTATTGAGAATGTAAGNGGCATTATAACAGCNCCAAGAATTCCTGGNCCATATGCTGTNACATCATCCCAATCAAGATCTTTAAGNTTTCTNGCAAAGAANGTAGCTACAAAGACTAGAGCTGGAGCAGTTGCCCAGCCAGGTATGGTTTTAGCAATTGGAGCTAAGAATAAGCATAATAGAAATAGTACTGCAACAGTTATAGCTGTAAGTCCAGTTTTCCCGCCTTCCTTGATACCTGCTCCACTTTCTATATAGCTAGTTGTATTACTTGTACCTAGAAGAGAACCTATAGTTGTAGCAGCTGAGTCACTTAGTATNGCTCTTCCTAAACCATCAACTTTACCGTTGTTATCAANTTTTCCAGCTAAATTTGCTGCTGAAGTCAANGTTCCTGCTGTATCAAAAAAATCAACAAATANAAATGTTANAACAACAACATAAAGCCCTGCTGTGAAAACTCCACCTATATCCAATGCGAGGAAAGTAGGGGACATATCTGGGGGTAAAAAATTTCCTCCTCCCCACTTGGCATCGCCAGTTATAAGCCCAATAATAGTTACTCCAATTATACTAATAACAATCGAGCCTGGAACTTTAAGCTTATCTAAAGCTACCATTGCCACAAAGCCAATACAGGCGAGAAAAACAGATGAGTCAGTTAAGTTTCCAAGAGTTACAAGTGTAGCGTCACTCGCTACAACAATTCCTGCATTTTTCAAACCTATAATAGCAAGAAAAAAACCTATACCTGCTCCAATTCCNTATCTCAAGCTNCTTGGTATNGCCTCAATTATCCATTGTCTTAGTGGGGTTAAGCTTATAATTAAAAATAAAATACCNGAACAAAAAACAGCNCCTAAAGCAACTTGCCAGCTATGCCCCATTCCAAGAACAACACCATAAGCAAAGAAAGCATTAAGGCCCATACCTGGTGCAAGNGCAATTGGCCAATTTGCCCAAAAACCCATNATAGCAGTTGCAATTGCTGCGGTTAGAATTGTTGCAGTAAAAACTGCTCCAAANTCCATTCCTGCNTCTTGTAAAATCAAAGGATTAACAACAATTATGTAAGCCATNGTNAGAAAGGTNGCCAGACCAGCTATTAATTCCTTCCTTATTGTTGTTTCATTTTTTTCAATTTTGAAAATATTTTCTAGTATCCCCATAAGATTTTCCTTTAATTATAAAATTAATTTTAATAATGCCTAGCTCCAATTTTTTTGGAAAACTATATTTTTCTCTTTGTATATAAATAAAGTAGAATTGCTAATGCAATAAGCCCAACTAGACCATTATCTCCTAATTGCTGGAGTAAGTTTGTTAGGTTTCCAACCACATCTCCAGGCAAAAATTCAACTGCGTTGCCAAATAATATTTGTAAAACTATGCCTAAAGCAATTAAAGCAAGGCCAATTTCAATTAAGTAAAAAAGCCACCTTCTTATTTGATCTAACCAGCCTGGCATGAGAACCTCCCTTTTTTTTTTGTTGTTTTTTGTTATTATTATTATTAAAAACAATATGTAGTTAAAACACATTCCAAAAAAACTACATATTGAAATTTTATAGTATTTATTCTATTTAATTTATATTTAATATCAAGTTTCAATTTATTTTTTGGAATTTAATATACTATTTTTATTGTTTTATGAGATATATTNTATTTTTTATTTGCTAAAAATGGCGNAAGATGNCNGAAAAAGATTTGCTTTTATCAATAAANGATATTTCCCTTAATTTTGGGGGNCTTAAGGCCNTAGATAGCTTNTCATTTAGTCTNAAAAGTGGNTCTATAACTTCACTAATTGGNCCTAATGGNGCGGGCAAGACTAGTTTGTTTAACGTAATTTCAGGNTTTTATAAGCCATTATCTGGTTCAATAATTTTTCAAAACAAAGAAATATCCACAATTAATACACATTTAAGNGCCAGCNATGGACTTGCAAGGACTTTTCAAAATATTTCCCTTTTTCCCGGAATGACAGTTTTAGATAATATAAAATTGGGAGCCCATTCAACTCTAAAAACAGGATTNATTTCTTCAGGGTTATTTCTTAAATCAGCAAGAGATGAGGAAGAAGGNTTGAGGAAGTTTNTAGAGGAAGAAATCATTGAATTTCTAGAAATAGATCATATNAGAAAGCTTCCTGTCTCAATNTTATCTTATGGCCTTCAAAAAAGAGTAGAGTTAGCGAGGGCGCTAGCAATGAAGCCAAAGTTATTAATGTTAGATGAGCCAGTTGCAGGAATGAATAGAGAAGAGACTGAAGATATGGCGCGGTANATTTTAGATATAAAAGAAGAAAGAGGTATTTCAGTTTTGCTGGTTGAACATGATATGAAAATGGTTATGGACATATCTGATAAAGTGGTTGCAATGAATTTTGGAAAAAAAATTTCGGAAGGTACGCCGAATGTGGTTGCTTCAGATAAGAATGTAATTGAAGCTTATCTTGGTAAAAGAGAAGTTTCTTAAATGTTTGATCCAATATTTATAATTGAGAATAGTATTTCTGGTTTATTCTCAGGGGGAATTTACGCTTTAATAGGTCTGGGTATAGTATTTATTTTTCGAGCAACCAAAGTATTTAATTTTGCCCATGGTGCTGTTATCATGTTTGGCGCGTATTTCTACTTTACTTTTTCTGATTTTGCTTCTTCTTTTGGTTTATCGATTTGGTTAGTTTTTCTAATCTCTCTACCGCTTACATTCATATCTAGTGCAGTTTTAGGGGTGCTAATTGAAAAATTTTTAATGCGACCAATGATGGGTCAGCACCCTTTTCCTCTTATAATGATAACAATAGGTTTAATTTCAGTTCTTGAAGGATTGGCAGCTATGATTTGGACTCCTGCTGCTCAATATCCAAAGCCCTTATTTCCCCTAAATATTGATTTTATAGGTTCATTAGCTATAAATAGGCAAATGTTTTTTAGTTTTTTATTAGCATTGTTAATTTTTTTAATTATTTCAATTCTTTTTGTAAGGTCAAAAAATGGGGTAGCAATAAGGGCTACAGCTACAGACCAGTCAACAGCAGCTCTTATGGGGATTAATGTATCAAGGGTTTTTGCAATTTCATGGATCATAGCATGTGTGACAGGTTCCCTGGCAGGTATTTTATTAGCTCCATTAAATAGTTTAACTCCATCTCTGGGCATTGTTGGTTTGAGTGTGATTAGTGTAGTAATTCTTGGGGGGCTAGACTCCATAATTGGCGTATTAATAGCAGCTTTTATAATTGGTTGGGTTGAAGCCATGGCAAGTCATTTTTTAGGAGGTCAATATAAAGAAATTGTTCCATATGTAGTTGTGCTTTTAATTATAATCATTAAACCATATGGTTTAATGGGGTCAGAACAAATTGATAGGCTTTGAAAATTGATAATAGGAAATTATAAATCTAATTATAGATCAGATGAGTCAATTTTTGGCGATTGGCCTAATAAGTTTGCTTTTTTATTTATTTGTCTCTCTTTGTTAGTAATACCTTTTATTTCTTCAGGTTATTTCATTTTTTTGATTACACAGGTATTAATTTTTATAATAGCCATTGTTGGTTTGAATATTCTTACTGGATATACTGGTCTTGTTTCCTTAGGGCATGGGGCGTTAGTAGGTGTTGGGGCATATTCAACAGCAATTTTTCAAAATCAATTTGACTTTCCTTTTTGGTTTAACATTCCACTAGCAATATTAGTTACAGGCTTAATTGGTGTTTTTTTTGGTTTACCTTCTCTTAGAATAAGAGGTTTATACTTAACAATTTCTACATTAGCTGCTAGCTTCATAATTATTTTTATATTACGAAATTGGGACTCTTTGACTGGCGGGGATAGTGGGATTATTTTAAAACCTTTGGAAATTTTTGGTTTTAAATTTGTATCTGATGCCCAAAAATATTTTTTTATTGCTCCTATAGCAATTCTATCCATTTTATTCGCACAAAATTTATTTAGAACTAGATTAGGTAGAGCATTTATTGCAATTAGGGATGCAGATTTATCTGCAGAAATAATAGGTGTAGATATTGTTAAGTATAAGCTTATAGCTTTTGCCCTAGGTGCAGCATATGCAGGTTTAGCTGGTTCCCTATGGGCATATAATTTTTTAGCTGTTTTGCCAAGCCAATTTGAACTTCATTTATCAATATTATTTTTAGCGGCTTTAGTAGTGGGTGGTTCTTCCCAAACATTAGGTCCTGTTTTCGGAGCGGTTTTTGTTGTTCTTATTCCTGAGTTTTTAAAGTGGGTCATGGGCTTCTTAACCCCTTTAAATCCAACAATCATGGAATATACCGCTCCTGCAAATAGTTTTGTTTATGGTATACTAATAATCTTGTTTATGATTTTTGAACCAATGGGAATAGCTGCTATTTGGTCAAGATTTTGGAATTTTGTTGGAAGATGGCCCTTTTCACCCTAAAATATATTTATGTTATCCATGGAGGAATATTATGCGAAAAAATTATTCATTAAATAGAAGATCTTTTTTAAAAAGCTCGGCAGCTTTAACTGGAACTCTCACTTTTGGAGTACCGAATATACTTAAGGCTCAATCAAAATCTTGGGTTATGGCAAGTTCATTTCCTTTAACAGGCCCTTTTGCAGCAGCAGGAAGTATGGGCCTTAAGGATTACTTAGATTGGGTTGAAATGACAAACTCAACTGGAGGAATAGCAGGAAAAAAGATTAAACCTGTTTATGAAGACTCTGCTTATGTTCCAAGTAAATCACTTGCTAATTTTAAAAAAGCAATGTCTGCGGATGATAAACCAGTTTTCTATGGAGGTGATTCAACTGGGTTTATGAAACTTGTTACACCAGAATTAAATAGAACGCCAGTTCTTTGTGGTGGAACTTCGTTTTCGTCTGAGTTGGCGGACCCTAAAACTCATCCATATCAGTTTATTTCTGGCCCTACTTACAATTCTATGTTCGATATCTTGTTAGAGTATATTAAGTCAAAAGGTGGAAAGAGAGTTGCATTTATTTACTCTGATACAGAATTTGGTAAAGACCCAATTGATCATGGAGTTAAAAAGGCTAAAAGTTTAGGCATTGAAATTGTATTAAAGGAAGTAACAAAGCCAGCTGGTGCAGAAGTTATGACACATATAAGTTCACTAAGAAGAGCAGACCCTGAATATGCAATTCTACATGGTTATGTAACTGGTGTTTGGCCACAAATTATAGGTGGTGCCAGGAAAGCAAAAATGAATACCAAATTTTTAGGAACCTTTTGGGGGATGGAGAAAATAATTGCTGATGGTGTGACCAAACAAGCTGGTCCTTTTTTAGAAGGTTATGCGGGTGTTACTCCATACAGATACTTTTATGAAGCGAAAGAAGCACCTTCTTATGGTAAATTCTTTGCTTTCTTAAAGTCTAAATATGGTGATGAATTCCCTGGATATGTATCGACTTGGTCAGTACAGATTATGTTTACATATGAAATAGCTAAGCTCGCAATAGAAAAAACCGTTAATGCTGATAAAGAGGTTAATGCTAAAAACCTTGTGAAATCACTTGAACAAATTAAAGGCTGGGATTCCGGAGGATATATGGGTAAACCAGTATCAGTTGAGAATCATGCAATAGCCCAGGGTAGAGTATACTCTTATAAGACTTCAAATGGATTATTTGTTCCAATCTCAGATTGGATAACTGGCTAAGAATTTTTTTTGTGGTGGTGTTTTTTATAAGCACCACCACTGAAAGTTGTATTTGCTGTGCTTAAAGTTTCAAATTTAAATGTTTATTACCATAGAGTAATTCAAGCGCTAAGGGGTGTATCGTTCCAAGTTCCTGAAGGAAAAATAGTTTCTTTGCTTGGATCAAATGGGGCAGGTAAATCTACAGCCTTAAATGCTATTTCTATGATACTAAGTTTTCAAAACGGAGAAATTACAGAGGGAAAAATTGAGTTTAATGGTTCAAATACTTATGGAAAGTCACCTCATAGTCTAGTAAAAGATGGAATGGCTTATGTAAGGGAGGGTAGAAAGATTTTTTCTGATTTGACTGTAAATGAGAACTTAGTAGCAGCTAGTTTTGCCTTGAATAAACCGCCTAAAAAAAATGACTTTGATCAAATTTATGATTTATTTAAACCCCTTTCTTCAAGAAGACGAGAAACTGCTGGTTACTTATCTGGTGGTGAGCAACAAATGTTAGCTTTTGGGAGGGCTTTGATTGGTAACCCTAGTATGATCTTAATGGATGAACCGTCACTGGGTTTATCCCCTGTAATGGTAGAAGAAATTTTTAGCATAATCTCAAGAATAAATAATAAACTTAATACAACCATATTGTTAGTGGAACAGAACGCTAATTTAGCTTTTAAATTTTCGGATTATGTCTACATTATTGAATCCGGTAAAATCGTAATTGAGGGTAATGTTGAAAAATTGCAAAATGATACAGATGTTCAAGAGTTTTATTTGGGTATAGGTAACGAAAGTTATAAATCCTTTAAGGATGTAAAGCATTATAAACGAAGAAAAAGGTGGTTGAGCTAGTCCATTGAATTTATTAAATCAAAATATATATAATAACAGTAAAGATAAGGTAAGAACATTACCAGTACTTCTTCAATTTTACTCGAAAACGAGACCTAAACAAATAGCTATAAGGCAAAAAAGGTTTGGTATTTGGAACGAGGTTACTTGGGAAGAGTATGAAAAAGAAGCATCAAATTTTGGTAGTGCGCTATTAGCATTAGGACTTAAGAAAGGCGAAAATGTAGCAATACTATCTGAGAATAGAAAAGAATGGTTGATTTCAGAATTAGGTATGCATCTAGTTGGTATTGTCCCTGTAGGTGTGTACCCAACCTCACCTTCTAATGAAATTTTGCACATTTTATTATCGACAGATATAAAGGCAATAATTTGTGAAGATCAAGAGCAAGTTGATAAAGTGCTTAAAATAAAGAATAGTTTACCTCTATTAAAAAAAATTATTTATATAGATAAAAAAGGGCTTAATTCATATGAATTAGATAAATTAATGTATTGGGTCGATTTTTTAGAAGAAGGAATTAAGCAATTAAATATAAACCCAGATACGATTTCAAATTGCATGAAAAATCATTCAGAAAATGATATTGCTCTAATTGTTCCCACTTCTGGTTCTACGGGTCTACCAAAACCTGCAATGATTTCATTTAAAAATATATATTTTATTGGTTGTGCCTCTGAAAAAGTATTTAAAAGAAGTAAGTCAGATAATGTGTTATCATATTTACCTTTATGCCATGTAGCTGAGCAATTATTTTCAGTTTTTAATGCAATGCATAGTGGTTATACTGCGAATTTTGGGGAATCGATTCGTACTATTCAGCAAGATCTTAGAGATATAGGGCCGACTATTTTTTTAGGTGTCCCTAGAATATGGCAGAAAATTCAATCTGATATACTTATTCAATCTAAAAAAAAGAATTTACAAAGTTTCATTTTAAGAAATGCAATAAACGCATCAAGACAATTTAATGATCCATGGATAAAATTAAATATATTTTTGAGACTTAAGAAATATTTTTGGGAATTAGTTGCTCTTAGACATGTGCGCAATGGGATTGGCCTTACAAAATGTAGAATGGCTATTTCAGGGGCAGCTCCAATATCTCAAGAAACATTAAAGTTTTTCAGAGGCTTGGGTCTTCCTATAATGGAAGGCTTTGGAATGACTGAAACATCTGGTGCATGTACTATACAATTAATAGATAAACATAGTGAGGGCGCTATAGGGTTTCCTTTTGATGGAGTTGAACTTAAAACTGCAGAAGATGGAGAACTATTAATCAAGGGTGATTGTGTATTTGTTGGTTATTACAAAGATAAAGAATCCACAGATCAATCAATAAAAGATGGGTGGTTATATACTGGTGATATTGCAAAAGTATTTAATGATGGTTCAGCTAGTATAATTGACCGCAAAAAAGATATATTAATCACAGCTGCAGGAAAAAATTTATCACCTAGTGTTATCGAAAATACTGTTAAGGTAAGTCCTTATATTAAAGAATGTATACTAATAGCTGATGGACGACGTTTCCCATCTGCATTAATTCAAATAGATTTTGACTCTGTTTCTAATTGGGCTGATAGAAAATCTATTCCATACACTAATTTTAAGAACTTAGTAGAGGCAAATGAAGTAATTGATCTTATTTCAAAAGAGATTGAAAAATATAATAATAAGTTAGCTAATGTAGAAAGAATAAAAAAATTTAGTTTATTAAAAAAAGAGCTAGACCATGATGATGGTGAAGTTACTGCAACAATGAAGGTGCGTAGAAACCAAATTGAAAAAACTTACTCTAAAGAAATAGATTATATGTATACATAAAGGCTATTTTATTTAAGCCCAAGTGATCCTGGATTAATAAGGTTATTAGGGTCAAGAATCTTTTTTATTGAGACTAATAAATTCCATGCAGTTTCTTGTCGGTTTTCTTTATATTTATACATTTTACCGACTTGCAAGTGAGTGCCCCCATTATTCATAAATATACTCGACATATCTTCTCTAATTTTTTTCATAGCATTTCTTGCAGCAAGGTTTTCTGGGAAAGTATTAAGTTTATTATAGTGTGATTTCTCGATATATCTTTTGTGAATTTGGTAATGTGAATCTTCCCAGAAAAACGTAGGCTCAAGAAGTATGGCAGATGTTCCTATTGTAGATGTTAAATAACCCCATTTAATTTTATTTTTCTCTATGATATCTTTATTAGCATTAAAATAACTATCTATTTCTTTTAAGATACCTTTTACTTTAGAATGAGGAAGGATTACGTGAATAGGAACCCATCGTTCTCCTTTAGGGCCTAAAAGACGATTTGTTGGAAGAAAAGGGTTAGCCCTTACCAGCTTTGGAAGGCTATTTGCAATTTCTTTTCCATTATTTTTCTCAGCAATGCTCTTAATTTGTTCTATTGAACTACTAACTTCTTTATCGTTTTTTCCTTCAACAGTTATATGCATAGCATAACCAACTCCCTCCATGAAACTTCTTCCAGCAGAGGCTACTTTTATTACTTCTTTAACACCTGAAAAAATATTTTTTTGTGATTTTGTTAATGCACTTAAACTTTTTAGATCTTTTTTTAGTCCCTCAAATTGCATTCTTAGTCCCATTAAAAAAGGGTCAAAACCATAGCACTCTTGAGCTAATTGTTTTCTTGTTATTTCTCCCATGGTTTCAAACATTTCTAGGTCACTTGAAAAATCAAATGATGAAAATCTTTGTTCCTTTGGAAAAGGAATAAGCTTGAGGGTTGCTTTTACTTTAAATCCGAGAGCTCCTGTATCACCTAAGAACAGACCTGTGAGGTCTGGTCCGTATGTTCTAAAAAACGGTGAGGGGTTAATCTTATTAGAGTTAGATCCAGTTTTAAGTATTGTACCGTCTTGAAGGGCTACATCTAATGAGAGTACAGATTCTGCTGCAGTGCCATAAAGGCTCGACCCATAGAAAACACTGTTTTGAGATAAAGCACCACCTACTGTAGCATGAATTCCTGAAAATGGACCAAAGTATGGTGTTCTTAGACCATGCTTTTTTAACTCTTCATAAAGAGTTTTCCATGTAACTCCACACTCTACAGTAACATACATATCTTCTTTATTAATATTTATTATATTATTTAGCTTTCTTAGGTCAATTATAACTGAGCCATCGATCATGGGTGTATATCCACCAGTATAAGACATTCCTCCTCCTCTGGGTATTACTGGTATTCCATAAGATGTAATTAAGTTTATAGAGGAGGCTGTTTGCTCAGAAGATTTTGGTGAAATAACTAGTGACGCTTTTATTGATGATTCATAAAATATATCAGATGAAAAAAAATCTAGTTCATTTTCGTCTTGGATTACATTATCTATTCCAACTATTTTAATAAGTTCAGGAATTAATAATTTTTTATTATGATCTAAATTAATTTTTTTCAAAATTTGCCCCTAACTTTTATTAATAGCTAAAAATAAATTCCACTTTCCATTGTAATACTTACTTCTATTAAGGCTATCGATTTTTTGTATATAAATATTATTTGGTTTAAATCCACATTTTTGTGCTAAGGTAAATTTATTAGTAGAATCATGAGCGGTTTTAAATGGCTCAGCGTTGTAATGAGTTTCCCAATCAAGAGTAAGTTTATTGAATACGTTATTCTCGGTATTCCAGTCAGTTTCTACATGTATCATTATGCCGTTATTTTTTAGTAATCGCTTGCATTCGGTAATAATATTACCAAAACCTTTGTTAGATGTTTCATGTGTTAGTAAGTGTGAAACTATAAGGTCAAAAGACTTTTTTTTAAAAGATGTTCTTTCCGCATTTTGCTGTTGGAAATCTATATTTGATTTAAATAAATTTGATCTTACAAAAGCGTATTTTAATAGAGGAGCAGATATATCAATTGCTATAACTTTTGATTTACTGAAATGATTTTTATATGGAATTGAATTATTCCCTATTCCACAACCCATGTCTAATATTTTATCTGGTATAAAGGTTTTAAAATTATTTTTTAACCAAAGACATACTGAATTACCCATATCATCATTATATTTTCCAAGCGAATTTCTACTGTATTGGTAAAGAGAGGAATCATAAAGTGCGCCTACAGAAATATCATCACTAGAGCTTTTGTGAGTATAACCTCCAGGCATACAATGAATATCAACTGAAGTTAAGTATTTTGGCGTACAAATTTTTTTTGATAGTTTAATTGTTCCATATTTTAAATTTTTATTAAACTTTTTGAACGAAAATTTATTTATTTGTTGATGAATGACTGACCCAACATTGTCAAATAAAACTTCTTGATTATTTCTTTTTAAAGAACTCCAAAATTTATAAGGTGTTTTTTTTAGGAGAAAGTTTCTTGTTTGAGAAAGTTGGTATTTAGTTGAAATTTTTTTTGGTAAATCATTATAAAAATTCTTATAGCATTTAGCATAGATCTTATTATTAATATGTAATGAAAGATCATTTGCAAATAAGTTTCTAGATGAATCATCATGAGTATAATTAGGTAAAACCATATTATGTATATATGTCATTAATTTTCCCGTTTAAAATAATTATCTATTATTGCCATAAATTAATTGATAACAATTGATACTGATTTTTTTTTCCATGTATTTGCTAACAATTTTTTCATTATAAACTATATTAATTAATTCTTTCAGTTTTGAATGATCTTGGCCTTCTATAATAATCATCCATTCATCTTTGATACTAAGGTTTGGGTTTCCTCCTATTTTTTGAGCTTTTGCGCCAGTAGAAGTTGATATTTTTGAGTCATTTTCAATCAAACATGACCCGTTAACAAAGTTAAAGGATTTTAATTTATTTAATTCTGTAATAAAAATTTTTCTTAATGTATCCCTCGAATTTCTCTCTGGTAATGGTAGAAAACGAAAAGTAATTATTTTTCCACCATAACCTCTCAAATTATCGATAGTCATTTTCCCAGTTAGGCGTTCAAGCATTGTAAGTTTGGGAATTATTTCTTTTGACCAATTAGTTTGGTTGGAGACTTTCTTCATATAGTGCTCTGATGCAAGTATATCAAAATTAATTGTTTCATAAGTGGCAAAAAATTTTGGGCCTTCATCAAGGCACTCATATAATCTAGCTCTAAAGAAACCATCAGTATCAATTGCTCTTTCATCTATATGTTCATTAACAAACCACGATTTTAGCTCTTCTTCTATTGCAAGATTTGTTTCAGTGAAAGAAACAAGCATTCCTTTATTCATCTTTATTACTTTCTTTTCTATATTTTAGTAACTGTTGGTGGTTTTCAATACTGATATTACCTCCAGAAGCAATAATTACTATATTTTTATAAAATCTATTTAATTGTTTTTTTAACAACACCGCAAGTCCAACTGCACCTCCTGGTTCTAAAATTAACTTAAAATTATTTAAACCTATTTTCATTGCCTCTATTACTTCTTTATCAGATACTACAAACCCTTGGTCTAAAAGTATTTTATTTATTTCAAATGTGATTAATCCTGGTTTGGGAACTAAGAGTGCATCGCATATTGAATGGTATTTCATAGAATTAGAAATAATTTTTCCTTTTATTAAAGATTTCCTTGTATCATCATAATATTCTGGTTCAACTGGGTGTATTATAGTATTAGGGTAAACCTTTTTAACTCCTAAGGCTATTCCGGCTGCTAGCCCTCCACCTGAGCATGGGACAAGAATTGCATCAGGCTTAAGGTTTTTTTTCTCCATATCTTTGCATATTTCAGCTCCAATTGTTCCTTGGCCAGCGATAATTTCTTCATTATCAAATGGTTTAACCAAAATAGATCCATTACTTTTGGCTAAATCATGTGCTCTTTTTTCCATACTTTCTCTTGACCCTTTATGGATTATAATAGCTGGGTCATATTTTCTTATATTTAAAATTTTATAATCAGGAGCTGTATCGGGGACTATGACTGTAGCTTTTATATTAAATTTTTTTGCAACTGCTGCGACTGCTTGGCCGTGATTACCAGAAGAAAAACATACAACATTTAATTTATTATTATATTTATCATATAATTTCGAAATAAAATTATATGCACCCCTGTATTTAAATGAACCAGTTTTCTGTTTACATTCTGGTTTGACAAATACTCTAATTCCAAATTTTTCATTAATTTGTTGACTTTCTATTAGTTCAGTAGAGATTATATTTTTTGAAATTCTTTCTGCAGCTTTTTCAATATCAATATTTCTACTTATCATGAGATTTATATTGATCTATTGATTTAAAGAAATTATCAAGAGTATAAATAACTTCAGGCTCATCTAATTGTGGATTATGACCGCAATTTTCTACCGTTATCTGAATCAAATCTTTTTTTTCTTTTTTCATTTTATTAAATGTTTTCTCTAGCAAAATATCCGATAGCTTTCCTCTTATACAAACAGTAGGAATATTCTTAATTGCAGAGTATAATTTCCATAAGTCATTTGACTGCGATGTATTTATTGCTTCAGATAAAATTTTAATATCATAGTCGCTTACAATTAAATTATTTTCTGATTTAAATGTATTTTTCGTTTGTTGAAGCCATTGATTAGATGAAAAGTTAGGGTGGTGAAAATTGTATTTATCCTGGTAATAATTTTTTGCTTCCTCCCAGTTTTTAAATTTAAGTAGTTTATTTAAGTTACTATGTATTGTTTTGACTCCATTGATTGGTAGGTCCGGACCAATGTCATTCAAAATTATTCCTAAAACACATGAAGGTCTTACTAAAGCTACTTGCATTGCCATTAAGCCACCTAAAGAGGTTCCTACAAAAATTCCATTATGAATATTTAACGCAGCAGTAATTGAAAAAATATCATTCATATAAACTGCTGGTTTCCAGTAATTTGCTGCATTTGAGTCAAAGCTTGATTTTCCCCTACCTCTCATGTCGATAGAAATTACTCTTCGAGATTTGTATATTATTTTAGCAAAATTATGGAAATCTTTGCTATTCCTAGTCAATCCAGGAAGACAAATTATGGGAGTGTTTTTAAGACTATATTCATTATAATCTCTCAAATATAATCTTAGTCCGTCCTGAGTTCGGATATATTTTTCCTTGAAAAGCTGGTTCATAATAAAATTATAATATAATAGCAAATATTCTTGATACAAATTATTACAAATATTACTATACTAGATATATTTTAACACTCTCAATACTAGGGGTTCAATAATGCTGAAGGGCTCAATTGTAGCGTTAGCCACACCTTTCTTGGGTGATAAGGTGGATGAAAAAGCTTTTCAAGAATTAGTTGATTGGCAAATTAATCAAGGTACAAATGGCTTACTGCCAGTTGGAACTACTGGAGAATCCCCTACTCTTTCTCATGAGGAGCATAAGAGAGTTGTTGAAATGTGCATTGATATATCATCAAATAGGGTTCCAGTTTTAGCTGGTGCTGGTTCTAATTCCACAGATGAGGCTATAGCATTGGCTAAGCATGCTAAAGATGCAGGTGCTGATGCCGTTCTTGTTGTAACCCCATATTATAATAAGCCAACCCAAGGAGGGTTGTTTGCTCATTTCAAGGCGATTCACGATCAAGTTGATATACCTATAATTGTATATAATATTCCCGGAAGAAGTGTAGTTGATATAAATCAAAGTACCTTGGTAAAGCTAGCAGAACTAACAAATATTATAGGAATCAAAGACGCTACATCAAATATTTCAAGAGTTTCTTCGACACGCTTAATATTAGGGTCAGAATTTTGTCAGTTGTCTGGAGAAGATGCAACTGCATTAGCATTTATGGCTCATGGGGGGCATGGTTGTATTTCTGTTACAGCTAATGTCGCTCCAAAACTATGTTCTGATTTTTATGATGCATGGTTTAATAATGATCCTGTTTCTGCGCTTTCAATAAATGATAAACTTATGCCTCTTCATATTTCTCTTTTTCTTGAGACTAGTCCTTCACCAGTAAAATTTGCATTAAGTCTATTAGGTAAATCTTCAGAGGATGTTAGGCTGCCTTTAGTTAAATTGAATGATAAAACTAAACAAAAAATTGAAGCTGCAATGAGAAGTGCTGGTTTGATTTAAAACTTATGGTCAATGAAAAAGATAAAAGAAATAGATTTATTTCTATTAATAGAAAAGCAAAGTATAACTACCATATTAATGACAAGTATGAAGCTGGTGTAATTCTCCTTGGGTCTGAGGTAAAATCTCTAAGAATGGGTCATGGCAACCTTGCAGAATCTTATGCTCAAGAAGAAGATGGCGAAATATGGATAAGGAATTTTCATATCTCAGATTATCAACCGGCAACAATTGTCAAACATGAGCCTGAGAGGCCAAGAAAATTATTATTAAAAAAAAAAGAAATAGGTAAGATACTTGGTGCAATAAAGAAGCAGGGAATGACTATTATTCCATTAAGTATTTACTTTAATAATCGAGGAATTGCAAAGATAGAGATCGGAATAGCTAAAGGGAAAAAATTGTATGATAAAAGGCAAGATATTAAATCAAGGGACTGGCAAAAAAATAAGGCTAGAATATTGAGGGCCAAAAATAACTGATTACAAATTTAGATTTATTTTTTCAAATACATCTTCAAACATACTTGTGCTTAATCTATTTGTGTTGGTGTTATATCTAGAACAATGGTAGCTATTGTGTAACCTCAATGTATTATTAATTTTGTGAGATTTTCCATGGGAGAATTTATAATCTTTTAATTTTAAACCAAAACAAT
>NZXH01000031.1 GCA_002701885.1 Rhodospirillaceae bacterium
TTGATGCAATAAAAATAGGGATGTTAAATAAACCAGGTGTTGTAAATCTTATATCAAAAAAAATACAAGATTATTCCATAACTTGTCCTATAGTAATTGATCCTGTGATGGTTGCAAAAAGTGGAGATATTCTTCTGACTAAGGAAGCAAGGTCTGCTCTAATAAAAAATTTATTACCGCATGCTTTCATAATTACTCCAAATATTCCTGAAGCTGAGATAATAAGTGAAATGCATGTTGAATCAGAGGATGATATGATTAGTGCTGGTAAGGTAATATTATCGATGGGTCCTTCAGCTGTATTAATGAAGGGCGGTCATAGTAAAGGAAGGCTGGTAAAAGATTTTTTAATTCAGAAAAATAGTATAGATGTTTTCGAAGAAAATAGAATAGATACTAAGAATACTCATGGAACTGGATGCACTTTATCTGCTGCTATAGCATCAGGTTTAGCTAATAAAATTAATGTAAAAGAATCTATTTCAATAGCACATAAGTATGTTTATGAGGCTATTAGAACTGCTCCTAACATTGGCAAAGGCCATGGTCCACTTAATCACATGCATTCTATTAAACCTATGATTATATAAAAGTTAATCATGTTGATTATACTGAAGTATTAATTATAATTAACTGAGTAACTTTGTTTAGTTGGAGTATTGGTATTTGGAAGACCTTGTTAAGCCGTTAATAAAACCATCAAACCCAAAATTTTCCTCTGGTCCTTGTAATAAAAGGCCTGGGTGGAATTTAAGCAATCTTGATTCAGTGGCTTTGGGAAGGTCTCATAGGTCAGAATTAGCTATTAAAAAAATCCAAAAGACAATCGAGCTTTCTAAAAAAATTTTAGACTTACCAGAGGACTACGAACTAGGAATTGTTCCTGGATCTGATACGGGTGCCATGGAAATAGCTATGTGGTCTTTGTTAGGTAAAAATAAAGTTGAAGTCTTAGCATGGGAAAGTTTTGGAAAAGATTGGGTTAAGGATATAATAGATGAATTAAAAATTGAAAAAACTTTAGTTCACTTATCAGACTATGGTTATTTACCAGATTTAGAGAAAATAGACTTTGAAAATGACGTTGTTTTTACTTGGAATGGCACTACTTCTGGGGTGTGTGTTCCAAATGGAGATTGGATACCAGAAAATAGGCTTGGTTTAACTATATGTGATGCAACCTCAGCTGTTTTCTCTATGAATATTCCATGGGAAAAAATTGATGTTGCCACATATTCTTGGCAAAAGGTTTTAGGAGGTGAAGGTGCCCACGGAGTACTAATTCTTAGCCCAAGAGCTTTAGAAAGAATAGAAAGTTACAGTCCAGAATGGCCAATACCAAAACTTTTTAGATTAAAAAAAGGCGGTAAAATTAATAAGTCAATTTTTGCAGGGTCAACAATAAATACACCTTCAATGCTATGCATAGAAGATTTATTAGATGCCCTTGATTGGGCCCAGGAAATTGGTGGATTAACTGAGCTAATAAATAGGACCAATAAAAACTCTAAAATTGTTCAAAATTGGGTAAATGAAACATCCTGGATTGATTTTCTTGCTGTGAATATTGAGCATAGATCCAATACATCGGTTTGCTTAAAGATCGTGGATAGCTGGTTTCTAAGTCAAAATAGGAATAAACAAGAAAATTTTGTGAAAAAGATGACAAAAATTCTTGAAGAAGAAGCAGTTGCCTTTGATATAAATTCTTATAGAGATGCTCCTTTAGGTCTAAGAATTTGGTGTGGTTCTACAGTTGAGTCCAATGATATAGAAAATTTATTGCCATGGCTCGACTGGGTTTTCAATGAAGTAAAAACAATCGGAAGAAGCTAACATGACAAAAGTACTAATATCTGACTCACTAAGTGCAAGCGCTAAGGATATTTTTATATCAAAAGGAATTGATGTCGAGGAAAAAATTAACCTTAGTGAAGAAGAATTAATAAGAAAAATTAAAACTTATGATGCGCTAGTTGTTAGATCAAATACTAAGGTAAATAAAGAAGTTCTTAATGCTGGTAAAAATCTTAAAATTGTTGGCAGAGCTGGTATCGGTGTAGACAATATTGACGTAAAGTTTGCATCTGAAAAAGGTATAATAATTATGAATACACCATTTGGAAACTCCATAACAACTGCAGAGCATACTATAGCGTTAATGTTTTCATTGGCTAGGAATATACCTCAAGCTAATAAGTCCACTCATTCAGGTAAATGGGAAAAAAGTAAGTTTATGGGTTCGGAGCTTTATGGAAAAACTATAGGTTTAATTGGTTGCGGAAGGGTTGGTTCTATTGTTGCAGATAGAGCCATAGGTTTAAAACTTAAGGTAGTTGCTTTTGATCCTTTTTTATCTGAAGAGTCTGCCAAAGAGATTGGAGTTCGAAAAGTTGAATTTGAATATTTATTGAATAATTCAGATTTTATATCACTTCATACACCGTTAACAGATACAACAAGAAATATAATTAATAAAGAATCCCTTAAAAAAATGAAAGAAGGTGTATGTATAATTAATTGTGCCAGAGGTGGCTTGATTAATGAACCAGAGCTGATGGAGGAACTTAACCAAGGAAGAATTTCCGGAGTAGCTCTAGATGTTTTTTCTGAAGAGCCTGCTTACAATAATATTCTTTTTGGTCATGATAAGGTAATTGTTACACCTCATTTAGGGGCTTCTACTTTAGAGGCTCAGGAAAATGTTTCAGTTCAAGTAGCTGAACAGGTTTCAGATTTTCTCCTTCAAGGAGCTGTTGAAAATGCTTTAAACATGCCATCTATCTCAAGAGAAGATGCTCCAAAAATCATGCCATTTATAGAGTTGGTAAAACAAATAGGTAGTTTTTTAGGCCAGTTAATTGACTTTGAAGTCAAAACTTTTTCTATTGAATTTAACGGAAAGGTAGCATCCTTAAATATTCGTCCGCTCACTTCAGTGGCATTAGAAAGCATTTTTAAATACGGGATGGATTCAATAAATATGGTTAATGCTCCAATAATTATACGCCAAAGAGGAATAGAGATTGTTGAAACAACAAATGAAAATAGTGAACAATATCGTTCAACTATAAAATTAACTGTAGAGGGTGACGGAATAGTTAAGTCAGTTGAAGGTGTTGTTTTTGAGAACGGGCAACCAAGAGTTATCCAGATAAATGGTATTAGAATAGAAGCTGAATTATCAAACAACATGCTATTAGTAACGAACGAGGATCAGCCGGGTTTTGTTGGTTTATTAGGAAGTATTCTTGGGGATACAGGTGTAAATATTGCTACTTTTCATTTGGGAAGAGAGAAACCTGGAGGTAAAGCAATGTCATTAATTTCAGTTGATAACCCTTTAGACAAAGTTACACTTGCCTCCATTAACTCATTATCATTAGTAAATAGCGCTATTTCAATTAATTTTAATTAAATTAGTTACTTACTTTTATAATCTCTCTCTGTTATAAGTTTGAATCATGATAAATAAAAATAATATTTTATTACCCGAAGGCTTGAAGGACCTTTTGATAGAGGAGGCTTCAGATGAATTTGAATTAGTTAAAAGCCTTTTGGAGTCGTTTCAATCTTCAGGTTATGAAATTGTTAAACCTCCTTTAATTGAACATGAGGATAGTATTTTAAATAATGTTGGTAAAAAACTTGAAGAAAATATGTTCAAACTTATCGATCCTAAGACTCAAAAAACTTTATGTCTCAGACCAGATATAACAATTCAAATATCACGAATAGCTTCGTCTCGCTTATTAAATGTGTCTAGACCTCTAAGGCTTTCTTATTCTGGTGATATACTTAGGTTAAGAACTACTCAAATTAGGCCAGAGAGACAATTCAATCAAACTGGTTTTGAGTTAATTGGAGAGGAGAGTCATTTAGCTGATATTGAGGTTATTTCTTTAGCTGTTGAATCTTTAAAAAAAATAGGTGTTTTAAATATTTCTATTGATTTAACTCTTCCAACTTTTATTCAAACTGTATGTAATGACCTAGATCTATCTAGCGAGGAGACAGCTGTAATTAGAGGTCTGTTAGATAAAAAAGATTTAGCTTCGTTAAGAAAGTTGAAGTTTACTAAAGAAACTAATATTTTTGAGTCAGTATTGAATTCTATTGGGCCAGTTACTAAAGCTTTAGGTATCCTAGATTCTCTGAAATTAAGTGATAAAGCTAAAAATCTGATAAGCCACATTGATGATGTTTATAAGGGGTTAAAAAAAGATCTACCCGATATAATCATTACTCTAGACTTATCAGAACTTAATGGTTTTGAGTATCATACTGGTTTAGGTTTTTCGCTTTTTTCACCTCAAGCAAAATCTGAGTTAGGCAAAGGCGGAAGGTACCTTACTTCTAATTCGGAAAGTGCAGTTGGGTTCAGTGTTTATCTAGACTCTTTATTAAAAATTTCTATTGAAAATAAAAAAGGAAATAGGATACTTATTCCTTTAGCTGTCTCTTTTGAAGAATCAAAGAAATTGAGAGATGCGGGTTGGCTAACTGTTAAATTATATAAAGAAAGCACCAACCTTTATAATGATGCAGTAAATTTAAGGTGTTCATATATATTTTATGGAAATGAACCAAGGCCATTAGATCAGATAAGAGAAATCCTGAGGTAAATACTTATGGTTAACGTAGTTTTAGTAGGATCACAATGGGGTGATGAAGGTAAGGGAAAGTTAGTTGATTGGTTATCTAGTCAAGCTGATGTTATAGTTAGGTTTCAAGGAGGGCATAACGCTGGCCATACTATTGTAATTGATAAAGATACTTATAAGTTGAGTTTGTTACCTTCAGGGATAGTTAGGCCAGAGAAAGTTTGTATAATTGGTAATGGTGTTGTAGTAGACCTATGGAAATTAGAGGAAGAAATAGAGTCTTTAAAGTTGAAAGGTATTAAAATCAATTCTGAAAACTTGAAAGTCGCAGATAATGCTTCTCTTATACTTCCATTTCATAAAGACTTAGATTCTATAAGGGAAGACTCAAACAAAAAAAATAATATAGGAACAACAAGAAGGGGAATTGGTCCAGCTTATGAGGACAAAGTTGGAAGGAGGTCATTACGTGCAGGCGATCTAAGAGATCCTGAGATGATAAAAAAAAGAATTAATTTGATGGCTTTACATCATAACCCTCTCAGGGCTCACTTTGGTCAATCTCTAATTGATGAAGAAAAAGTTTATAATGACTTACTAAAAATATCTTTGAAGATTCTCCCTTATATTTGTCCAGTGTGGCGGTACTTATCTGATTCGATTAAAAATAAAAAGAATATTCTATTTGAAGGTGCTCAAGGAGCTCTCTTGGATATTGATTATGGTACTTACCCATATGTTACATCGTCGAATACATTAGCAGGGTATGCGTCTGTGGGATCTGGTGTTGGTGTGCATAATTTAAATTACGTTTTAGGAATCACAAAGGCATATACGACCAGAGTTGGTTCTGGACCATTCCCGACCGAATTGTTTGACAAAAATTTTGAGAGGTTAGCTCAAAAAGGACATGAAATTGGAACAGTTACTGGTAGACCCAGGAGGTGTGGGTGGTTTGACTCAGTTTTAGTTAGACAAATAACTGAGATTAGTGGAATTAATGGCCTAGCATTAACTAAATTAGATGTGTTGGATGGTTTTGATGAGATTAAAGTTTGTACTAAATATAAATTAGAAGATAGATTTTTGGATTATTTCCCAAATTCAATTGATGAGCAATCTAAAGTTGAGCCTGTTTACGAAAGTATAAAGGGTTGGAAAGGAAGCGTTAGAGGGGTTAGATCATGGAAGGACCTACCAAAAGGAGCTCAGGACTATGTAAAGTTCCTAGAGCATCTAGTAGGGATAAATGCTGACTTAGTTACTACTAGCCCTGAACGTGAAGATACTATTTTGATTAGAAGCCCGTTTAGTTAGTTTAGATTGAGTTACTTTCAATTAGTCTGTTTCCGCTAGCTGAGCTTTTAACTGCTTCTTGAAGTTTTTCAAAAGCTCTAACTTCGATTTGTCTAACTCTTTCTCTACTAATTTTATATTTTTCTGAAAGCTCTTCTAATGTAAGGGGGTCATCTCTAAGCCTTCTTTGAGATATGATATGTTTTTCCCGTTCATTAAGCACATTCATTGAGTCTTTTAATAATTTATATCTCTTGTCAAACTCATCTTTTTCAGAAACTACAACTTCTTGATTAGGTGCATCATCTTCGATCCAGTCAATCCAATCACCATCAGAATCCAAATGCATAGGGGTATTTAAAGACCGATCTGCGGAGGCTAATCTCCTATTCATATTTATTACTTCTTGTCTGGATACATTCAGTTTCTCCGCAATTTTTTCCAAGTTTTTTGGGTGGAGATCACCTTCTTCCATCGCATTGAGTTGACCTTTTATTTTTTTCAAATTGAAAAAAAGTTTTTTTTGTGCAGCAGTAGTTCCCATTTTAACAAGAGACCAAGAATGTAGTATATATTCTTGAATTGATGCACGGATCCACCACATAGCGTATGTTGCGAGCCTAAACCCCTTATCAGGGTCGAATTTTTTTACTGCCTGCATCATTCCGATATTTCCTTCAGAGATTAGTTCGCTTAAAGGTAGTCCATACCCCCTATAGCCCATAGCTATTTTAGCTACTAGTCTTAGATGACTAGTTACTAACTTATGTGCAGCCTCGGTATCACCTTCTTCTTGTAGCCTTTTAGCTAGGGTAAACTCTTCTTCAATAGAGAGCATAGGAAATCTTCTAATAGATCTTAAGTAAGATGATAAATCACCATCATTTGATACACTTGGTATGTTAGAAGCCATTTTAGTCCTTATTATAATTTAAAAGATTTATACCTTTCATACGGCTGTACATGAATTTTAGATCACATATTATACATTTATATAGTTATTTTATGATTAATTACCAGCTTTATTGGTAAATTTAAAGTATTTATATTTTTTTTATTGTATTGTTTTTTTAGAGAAGAAATTTCTTAACCTATTGATATCGCTAGGTAAATCTGTCTTGAAGGACATTTTTTTTTCACTTCTTGGGTGATTAAATTCTAATTTAATTGCATGAAGAGCCTGTCTATTTATTATTTGTTCTTTTTTGATCTCGAGGCTTATTTTTCTGTCACAATTATTTGAGTTTGTATATGTTGTATCACCAACCAGAGGGTGCTTATTTGATGAAAAATGTACTCTAATTTGATGTGTCCTTCCTGTAAGAAGCTTAAAATATAATTCTGTAGCTAGAATACCATAGTTTTTAGAGACAGTGTACTTTGTTATTGCTTCTTTTCCTTTTGTTGGATTCACTACTGCCATTTTTTTCCTATTAAATGGATCTCTTCCAATAAAACTCCTAATTTCACCTGATTGACTTTTAAAAAAACCCCAAGCAATTCCAAAATAAGTTCTACTTATTGTCTTTCCTTTAAATTGGCTAGAGAGCTTAGAGTGAGAAAAGTCATTTTTAGCTACCAGTAATAGACCGCTAGTATCTTTATCGAGTCTATGAACAATACCTGGTCTCCTAACCCCACCAATTCCTGACAAGGTGCTTCCAGCATGAGCAATTAAAGCGTTAACTAAAGTGTTTTCATAATTTCCGGGTGCTGGATGCACAACTAATCCAGCTTGTTTATTAAGAACAATCAAGTCTTTATCTTCAAAAATAATATCTAAAGGTATTTTTTGAGGTTTAAGTTGTGTTGGTTCTGCTTCAGGAATTAAAATATTATAAATTTCACCTTTAGAAACATTATAATTAGGATCAGTAATTATATTATTTTGATTTGAAACATTCCCATTCAAAATAAGCTTTTTTATTTTATTTCTTGATAGATCTGGTAATCTTAAAGAAAGAAATATATCTAGTCTATTTCCATTGTCATCAGGAGTGGGCTTTATATTTTCAAATCTTTCTATTTGTTTCATAGGTGTAATTATGCAGTTTCTTAAATTTCTAGTGATATTTATGGGTATACTTATTATAGCTGGTTTAACTGTAATTGTTACAACAATTTATAATCGGTCTAACCCTAGTTTTGATAGTCAAGTGAATATTGAATTAAATATATCAGAAGGGTCAAAAATATTACATCAAGCTATCGAAAAAAATAAACTTTTTGTATATATTCAAACAGAAAACAAACTTGATATAATCAAAGTTTTTGACATCTACACTGGGAAAGAATTGAGGAAAATAAATATAAAAAAATGATTCTTGTAAATGAAAAAGTTATTAATGGAATTAAATATAATGCAAACCTTACATTCCCTAACGAGTGTTGCGGTTTTTTATCTGGAAAAAGAAGAAAACAGCTATTAAATATAGATAAATATCATCCTTGTGAAAATATTTCCAATTTACCTAAACAAGAATTTAAAATTAATCCTGTTTGCCACATTAAACTCCAAAAAAAATTAAGAAGTTTAGATAGAGAGGTTATAGGAGTTTATCATTCTCACCCAAATGGTGCTTTGGAGCTATCAAAAAAAGATATATACTATTTTGGTGATAATAACTTACTTTGGTTTATAATTGCTTTGCTTGATGCAAATAAATCAAATGTAATTGCTTATATGAAAAAAAATGATATTAAAGAAAAATTTATGACTTGTGAGTATAATATTAAATATGAATAATTTTTTAAGTGACAATGTAAGCGGAATATCTAGGGAGATTTTAGAGGGTTTAAATAAAATAAACCATGGCTCAGCTAATTCTTATGGAGAAGATGATCAAACAAAAAAATTGCAAAATAATGCAAATAGTTTGTTTGAAAAAGAAGTAAGTATTTTTCCTGTGACTTCAGGAACTGCAGCAAATTCAATTGCCTTTGCAAGTTGCGTCCCACCATATGGTGCTATTTTATGTTCACAAGAGTCTCACATAAATCAAGATGAGTGTAATGCTCCGGAATTTTATACTGGTGGAGCAAAATTAGTAAAGGTGAAATCTTCAGTTGGAAAAATAATTGATGCAAATTTATCAAATGTAATTGAAAATTTGGCTCCTCATGGAATTCATAATGCACAGCCAATATTAGTTTCTATTACACAGTCAACAGAGTTAGGAACTATATATACGCTTGATGAAATAAGGTCTATTGCTAAGATTGCAAAAGAAAATAATATACTATTACATATGGACGGTGCAAGAATAGCTAATGCTGTCACTTCATTAAACTGTTCCTGGGCTGATATTACTTGGAAATCGGGTGTAGATATTCTTTCATTTGGTGCTACAAAAAATGGTACTTTTGGTTCTGAAGCAATAATTTACTTTAATAAAAATTTATCAAAAAATGTTGAATATTATAGAAAAAGGGGAGGGCATCTTATTTCTAAAATGCGTTTTATCTCATCACAATTAAATTCATATATAGAAACAGGTATATGGGAAAAAAATGCTAAAAATGCTAATGAAATGGCTAAAACGTTAGAAAAGCATTTAAATCACATTGTAGGTGTTGATGTTGTTTACCCTGTTGAGTCTAACAGTGTTTTTGTTAAGATGCCGGATGATTTAGTAGAAAAACTATATAATAGAGGGTTTGCTTTTGGTCAATGGGGTAAAAAAGCAAAAAAAATATATAGAATCATGGCAAGTTTTGACACCAATAAAGAGTCAATTATAAACTTTTCCAATGCTATTAAAGAAGAAATTGAATGTGCGGAATAAAGGAATTTTAAAAGTTGATTAAACGTGGTTTTGTAGATATAGATGAAGGACAAATTCATTATAGGTATATAGGTGATAGAAAAAAAAGCCCTACCTTAATTATGCTCCATCCTGGACCCACTTCTTCACATTCTTTAATCCCATTAATTAATGAACTGGGAAATGATTTCTGGGTTATTGCTCCTGACCTAATGGGTATGGGTGATTCTGTTAGGCCTGGCGTTGATAAACCAGATATTGAATATTTTGCAGATTCAATTTTTAGATTTGCTGATCAATTAGAAATCGAAATGTTTTTTTTATGGGGGAGTATGACTGGTGCTCATTGTGGGATTGAGATGTCTCTTCAACGACCTAAAAGAATAAGAAAATTTTATATTGAATTTTTGCAAATATATGATGAGAAAGTTCAAAAACTACTAGAATCTGGACATGCGCCTGAAATAAAATTTGACTATCATGGTAGCCAACTAAATTTTCTTTGGCATTTAGCAAGAGATCAGCATCTATTTTTTCCATGGTTTTTGAAAGATAAAGAGTTTGCAAGGCCTAATGGTTTGCCTTCCCCGAAACAACTTCATGAAAAAACAGTAGAATTATTAAAGGCGGCTGAAACTTATCATTTTTCTTTAAATGCTGCCTTGGAGTATGAAACTGAAAAAAAGATAAAAAGTTTAACTGTTCCTATAGTTATTCCTCATAGCCTCGAAAAATATACAAATAAATTTTCAACTCATCAGAGTTTTTGTGTAAGTCCGTCAACAGCAACTAAAGAACAAGTTTTAAAAGCGGCAGATCAAATAAAAAAACACCTAAAATTTTAAAATATTATTCTTTTGTCATGTTTAATGCTACTATATTAAGAGACCATTGCGGAGAAAAAAATTATGAAAAAAAATGATATAAAACCAATTTCGATAATTATTTTTTTCGGAGCTTGTTGTGTAATTTTAGCACTAATTACAACTTAAGGTTTTTCCATTAAATTCAAAAATATCTTATTCTTTTTTGTATCACTTAATTTTAGCGCTTTAGTCAGGTACAAATCTAGGTTTCCAAACGCATTTCTTGCTGCATCAAGAGCTGAGTTTATATATTCTACGTCAGCTCTAAGCATAGCCTTAATCGCTGCTTTACTTGCTTTTTTTGGTAATTCTAAATTAGGTTTCCATACTTTGTTGGTAAACAAATAGTCTTTCTGGATATTTTCATTAGACATACCTAAACAGTAAAGTAGAAGAGCTGCAGCGAAACCAGTTCTATCTTTGCCCGCTGTACAATGAAATATTAATGGAAAGCTATCTTTATTAGAAAGTACTTCAAAAAAAAATTTATAATTTTCAGAAAAGTCTAAAGCATACTCTTTGTATGATTCGATCATAAGCTTTTTTACTTTGTTTTCTGAAGGTTTGCCAGAGGTAAAAAGGTTATATAATTTTATAGAAGAGTTTGTCTCAATAGGTTTAGAGTACATGTTTATCCCTAACTTAGAATATTTTTCATGTGTATTTACTTCACTCTCTTTAGTGCCTCGAAAGTCAATGATAGTTTTAATATTTAAATTTTTTAATTTTATCAAATCTTCCTTACTAATATTTGAAAAGAAATTTGATCTATAAATATTATTTTTCTTTATTTTCAAGTGATCCTTATTACAATAACCACCTAGATCCCTAAAATTTGATATTGATGGAAGTAATAATTTCTTATTTATCATGTTATTATGTGCTTTCAATATAAAATTATTAATTTAAATTAACTACTGATTTAATTTACAATATAATTAAGATAATTTATATGGCTGATATAGATAATTTTTCAATAGATTTTTTCATTGCCCATCGTGGGGCAAGTGCTATTGCGCCTGAAAATACAATTGCATCAATGATTTTAGCAAAACGATTTGGGTCTATGTGGGTTGAGGTTGATGTTAGGTTATCAAAAGATATGGAGGTTGTTGTTTTTCATGATGAAAACTTATTAAGAGTAGCTAAAATAAATCAGTTAGTTATAGAAAAAAACTATAAAGAATTGGAAAACTATGATGTAGGGTTATGGTTTGACAAATCATTTAAAGGTGAAAAAATTCCAACTTTGATCGATATTATAAAATTTTGTAATGAAAATAAACTTAATTTGAATATTGAAGTAAAGAGTGATAAAAAGTTTGCTAATTTGATCAGCTACAAAGTACAAGAAGTCATAAAAAATTTTTGGTCATATAATGAAAATATATTAATTAGTAGTTTTGAGCCAAAAGTATTGGCACAGATTTTTGAATCAGAAAAGTTAAAGAAAATGATATTATTATCTGATTTTAAAATTAATGATTACATGGATGGAAACCTTTCTCAATTTTCATATATTGGTTTAGATTCAAAAAAAATTGAAAAAGCGACAATTAAATTTTTGTTAAATAAAAGAAAAAAAATTCTCATATATACAGTTAATGATTTAGCAACAGCTAGGAAACTAAAGTCATGGGGTGTAACTGCAATTTTTACAAATTTTCCAAAATCCCTTATAGATCCTTTACAAACTTAATTTTATTTTGTTTCGTTAATAAAATTGACTAAATCAGGTCCTATAGAAGAATCATTAGTATTAAAGTGAATAACTTGAGAAATATGATTATGATTTTGAATTACTTTAAATACAGGTGAGTGTCCACTCTCTAAAAGCTTGGAGTATAATAGCTCTCCTTGTTTTTTAAAAACTGGAGGGTCAAATTCTGAAACTGAAATAAATATAGGGCAACATTCTTTTTTCACATAATTTATGGATGACATACTTTTATATAAATCTTTTTTATTTCCATAGTATTGGATCATTGCGTCAGAGTTTATTATACTTAAGTCGTATGCTCCTGAAAAAAGTATACAACCTGCAACGTTTGAAAAATTTTCAATTTTTGAGGAATTATTAAAAAGATAACTGGCGACGTGACTAGCGCCCGCTGATTGACCAAATAAAAAAATTTCATTACTAGCTATACCAAGTTTGTTAGAATTTTTTATTAAGTATTGAATTATTTTTGAGACATCTTCTGCACCAGATGGATACATAAATTCTGGAGCTAGCCTATATGTAGCATTTATTCCAATAAAGCCATTATTTACAAAATAATTTAATATATTCCCATGGATAAGATCTGGTTCGTCTTCTATAGCGTTCTTATTACCTCCAACAAAGCCTCCTCCATGAAGATAGATTATTGCTGGCAGAGGGGCACTATCTCTATTCTTCAAGTAATGAATATCAAGTAAATTTCTATCATGAATGCCATAACTTAAATTTTTTTCAATTGTTATGTGGTTATTATCTATTTCTCTCAGAAGGGGTTTATATATATCGTAAACATCCTTAACCACTTCGTGGTTAAAAATGTCTCCTATATCTCTAATTTTCTTTTGGATTTCGAGCAGTTGGCTTGTCAATTTATCTTACTCAGCAGCTTGGGCTGGAGCTGGGTCCAACTCCTCTCCCAAGTTTTTGACAGCTGGAAAAACTATATCTTTGAGATATTTCATGGACCTTGAAACAAATTCATCGGGAATATTACCTACTTTAAGAGTGATATTCATTCTACCGTGTCCTAACTCTTTATGAGCTTTTTGAATTTGCTCGATAACCATCTCAGGAGTTCCACAAAGTATTAGGCCTGCATCCACTCTTTCATCAAAGCTCATGCCTTTTTGGCCCATTCTTTCATTAACAGCTTTTACCTTAAGCTTTTCAGCTTCTTCTTGTGACCCATAATACCTTGACTTTTGAACAACGAGTTTTTGAGCTGTTCTTATCCCTCCACCAAGAACACCAAAAAAATACTCTTGGCCAGATTGAAGAACTTTCTTTGCCTCTTCATATGTGGGTGCAATACAGCAAGGCATTCCTACCAAAATATCTAAACTTGTTGGGTTCCATCCATAATTATTAGCAAATTGTTTATATCGATTTATTGCTTCTTTTCCATTTTCCATATTTGTAAGTGCTAAAATTCCAGCTATTGCATGATGTTTCGCTGCAATTTTCGCTGACCTTTCGCTTGATGCAGACATTACAATTCTTGGCATCGGTTTTTGAATAGGTTTAGGCCATATTGAGACAGCACGATATTGATAAAATTTACCTTCCCAACCAAAAGGCTCAGGCTCAGTCCAGCATTTTTTAATTAGATCTATGGCTTCTTCCATCCTGTCATATGATTCATCTGGTGATATGTTATAGGCTACATATTCATGAGGGATACCTCTCATAAACCCAGCAACCAACCTTCCGTTACTCATTACATCTAACATAGCATATTCTTCTGCCAGCCGGATTGGGTTTACTAAAGGTACAATAACTCCTGACTGAAGTATTCCTGCCTGCTTAGTTCTATTGGCAACAACAGCTCCAACTAAATTTGGATTTGGCATTAGGCCATAAGGGCTCATGTGATGTTCATTACAACCAATCCAGTCAAAACCTGCATCTTCAGCTGCAATTTTATCCTCTAAATAGTGATTAAATAATTTAGCTCCCTTATGCGGGTCAAATTGTTTGTTAGAAACAGGCCAATCTTGACCTGCTTTATCTATCCCAGTATAGGGCATATGGTGGGTGTATGAAAATCTCATTAAATTATCTCCTATTACTCTCATTATATCATTTAATATCCAGTAATATATAAATTGATTTTATTTGTTCGCATTATGGTCAAAATGTTTTTTTTGATTACTATTGCTTCATAGTTTATTATTGATAAATGAATAGCAATTTGCATTACAAATCAATTTCTGAAATACACGAAGATTATAGAACTTTAAAAGTTCTTCCGTCTGAAGTAGTTTCTCATTTTTATAAACGTATTGAGGAATTAGACCCAAAATTATCTGCTTACATTCTTTTGACTAAGGATCAAGCTTATAGAGATGCAAAACTGATAGATCAAAATGTACAAAAAGGTCATATCTCATCACCTTTAATGGGAATTCCTGTCGCTCTAAAAGATATTTTTGATTTAAAAAATTATGCTACAACTGGTGGCTCTCATTCAAGAAAGAATTATATCCCTAAAGATGACTCTACTGTAGTAAGAAGGTTAAGAGAGGCTGGGGCAATAATTATCGGCAAGTTGGCTTTAACTGAAGGGGCTTTTGTAGAGCATGTTTCAGAGATGCCATTGCCGAAGAATCCATGGAATCATGGTTATGATACAGGAGTGTCATCCTCCGGAGCTGCAGTAGCTGTTTCATCGGGATTGTGTTCAGTTGCAATTGGATCAGACACAGGTGGGTCGATTAGGTACCCATCAATTTGTTGTGGAGTTACTGGGCTTAAGCCTACTTACGGAAGAGTAAGTAGGTATGGTGTGTTGCCTCTTGCTGCATCTTTAGACCATGTAGGTCCAATTACAAGGAATGTCTCAGATTGTGCTGCTACAATGAATGTCATATCTGGTTATGACCCGAAAGATACATCGTCAGCATTTTATAAAGTTAATAATTATTTGGCTAAACTCAACTTGGATATAACTGGAATAAGAATTGGTTATGACCCTCTATATAATCAACAAGGCGTAGATAGTCAGTTATCTGAAGGAATTGATAGAGCAATAACCTTTTTATCAGAACTTGGCGGTAAGATGGTAAAACTGAAACTTCCAGATACTAAAAATATTACTCCTAATTTCACGGATTTAGTTGCTGCTGAAGCTTATTCGGAACATGAGGAACTTTTGGAAAATCCTGGAATGCTTGGGCAAGTATTTAAAGAATTATTAATAAATGGTTCAAATACAAATATTAAAAATTATATAAAGCTTCTTAATTATTCAAGGGAATATAAAATTCAGCTAGAAAATATATTTAGCAATGTGGATTTGATTATATGCCCTCCATGGCCTACTTCTGCCCTTCCTAATAATGTTAATTCTTTAGGTGATTTAAATAATCAAGGCGATTTATTAAGGTTTACTGTTCCATTTAATATATCTGGCAATCCATCTATCACTATTCCCTGTGGTTTTAATGATGAGGGTTTGCCTATAGCGCTTCAATTAATTGCCTCGCATTTCAAAGAAGAGCTACTAATGCAAGTTTCTAATGCCTATCAAACTAACACCTCATGGCATTTGAAATGTCCTATAATTTGATTTATTTTTTTCATATGAAATTTTCAGTTTATCAAGGAAAAATAAATATAATTGAACCTGAGGGGAAAGTTTACAATTACGAAAATTTTATCGTTACTTCTAATCCAGACGGAACAAGGTCTCTAAGATCAGTGTCTAGATCTCCCAAAAAAGATCTATTTAGAGATGTATACCAAAAGGAAACTAAGGATTGGAGGCCTTTAGAAGCTTATGGAAGCCTATATTATAAAAATAAATTTCAAGGATCTGTACAAAGGCGTGTTCAAGATAATAGGTTGCATTCTTGGTTATGGTCAAATACTGGTGACTGCGATTATCAAGTGTTTGATATATCAAAAAATACAATTATTGGGTTCCATGCTATTTTTCATGAGTCATGGAAGATGAGACGACTCTCAAACCATAAAAAAAAATTTCAGGAAATTATTACTTATACCGTATCAAATACTTGGAATGGTATGACACTAGACCATGGGTCTATTTTAACTTCTAAAGCGAGGCCCGAAGGTTCAGAAACTATTGAAGTTGCTGCAGGAAAGTTCAGTTGTGAAAAGTATCTCTGGCTAACTCCTTTTGGAAAAAAACTAGCTATATGGTCATTTGGAGATGATTCTATTTTTATAAAGATGGAGGTTTTAAAAGGAAATAACAAAGGGGTTATTTATGAATTATCTGAATTTAAAAAAACCTAATTCATTTTGTTATGGCTGAACCCGACATACAAATTTCTTCTTTTAAATTAGTAGCATAAACTTCTATTTCGCCATTATCGTTGTTCTGAAATATGTTAAGGTTAAATTTTTCATTATCAAAGATGGGTTTAATTGCTCTAAATTTAAATTCTGCAAGTTGTTTTTTTAAAGTATTTTCGCAAAACTGCATAAGCAGTGTTGCAGTGAGAGGACCGTGAACTATTAAACCTGGATAACCTTCTATTTCTTTTGAATATTTCAGGTCATAATGGATTCTATGACCATTAAAGGTTATTGAGGAATATTTAAATAACATAACAGGATCAGGGATAATTTCTTTTCTTGAGACTGAGTCTAAGGTCTTACTGTCTAACGTTTTTCCAATATTTAAATTTTCTGAGTTCTCAATTTTCTTTGGTGCTTCTCTATAGACTATATCATTTAATTGAGTTATGCATATTTTACCTTCAACCGAGTATTCTTCTTCCAGTTTCACAAAAAGAAGTTTCCCACTTTTGCCATTTTTTTCGGAAATAGATTTAATTGTTTGCTTTCTTTTAACTAAGTCACCTATTTTTATATTATGATTAAATAATATTTCCGAACCAGCAAACATTCTTCTGGGAAGATCTGGAGGGTCTGGCATGAAGCTACCTCTTTTTGGATGACCATCTTCGCCAACTTTTTTCATAGGTACATGAGGGTGAAATAAACACCAATGAGAACCTGTGGGAATAGAATCACCTAATATAGGAGGTTTGCAATCTACATCGAGCACATCATAAAAACCCCAAATAGGTGATACGCTTACATTATCTGTTTCTATTGAACTTTTATTAAGCCAGTTTGTGTAATTTAGATTATCATCCATAAAGAGCCCCCATATTTTACCTATCATATTCAATTAAATTTAAATTAAATAATTTACTTATTGTTGCAAATGAAAAACCTGCCCTTACAAATTTTTGTATTTTATTTTGTTTCGAGTTTTCTTCATTAAAATTACTAAAAGAAATATTTTTTTTCCTTGCAAATATTTTTGCAGCTTTAAAATCTATATCTTCATCTGAATTATCTTCAACATAGTTATTTGAGACATTTTTAATTGCATTTTGGATATATTCATCAGGAATGCCTAAGTTTTTTAATTTAGCAAATATTATTTTAGAGGGTTTTCCGGATTTAAATAAAGAGATAGCTTTGGCTTTAGCAAATTCCAGGTCATCTAAAAATTTTTTTTGTTCTAATGTATTTATTGTGAGCTTTATCCAGGATTCTACACAAGGATTAATGCATTCATTGTTTGTAGAAATTTTTTTTATTCTTTTTTTGATAACATTCTCAAGGTTTTTACTCGATGAGGAGTATCTGCTTAGGTATTTTAATGCATACGCTTGGATCCAATCTAAGGATATTTCTAGGTCTTTTTTTTTGCTCATTAAATATTCTAGGACAAATAAAAAGACCCAGGTAAAATATACCTGGGTCTTTTATCGTAAGAGCAATAATTAACTCTGACGTTTATTGTAAAGATAAAGAAGTATGGCGAGTGCAATTAGGCCAACTAAGCCGCTGTCGCCGAGCTGCTGAATCAATCCAGTCAAGTTTCCAACAATGTCTCCTGGAAGGAAAACAACTTGTCGTCCGAATAAAATTTGAAGCACAACTCCAAGAGCAATTAGTGCAAGCACAATTTCTGTAATCTTGGAAATCCAGCCATTAATACGATCTAACCAGTCAGGCATTTGAGTCCTCCTCCGATCGGGTTTCTGGACCTAACTAAATAGCGACAACATTGTCACTAATCTGTCCTGGCCATCGGTCCAAGAATATATGGCCAAGAAGTGCGGAAATCATAAATTGTGGAGAAGAGATGTCAATTAAATAGCCAAATATTGAGTATTTTTATTTATTTCCCTCTATATGTAGCGCTATTGAGCTAAAAAGTGCATAAATCTAGGGTATTTTTGTCAAAATTAAATTTGATATTATGCATAATCACTATAATCCTTAATATTTTCTCTAATTTCAATTACAAAGTGTTGCTATAATAACACTAAATTAGCCTCTAATCCTATTTACATCCTCATTGATTTTATTCAAACCTAGTGCATTATTGGTTTCATCTAGAGACGCCATTCTATCCAACCATGGTGATGAGTCACCTGATGATTTTAAATCAGCTAGAAATACTGAAAGTTGTTTTGTTAGAATTCTAATCATACTTGATGGAAATAAGATGATTTTGTATCCAATGTTTTCAAGTTCTTTTGCAGGCATTAGTGGTGTTTTTCCAGTCTCTGACATATTCACCATGTGAATCCCAGGTATATTTGTTGTTTGGGCTTTCATTTCTTCTTCTGTTTCTATTGCGTCCATAAAGAGGATATCAGCTCCTGCTAGCTTATAAGCTTCAAGCCTTTTCATTGCTTCACTGAATCCAAGAGGAGATCTAGCATCAGTCCTAGCTATGATTTTCAGGTTTTCTGATGTTCTTGAATCAACTGCTGCCTTAATTTTCTCTGTTGCAATTTCTAGTGGTTCTATAATTTTACCTTCCATATGTCCACATTTTTTAGGCCATTTTTGATCTTCAAGTTGAATTGCAGAGACCCCTAAAGTTTCCAAATTTCTAACTGTTCTCATAACATTTGGTATATCGCCGTATCCAGTATCACAATCTACAATTAATGGAAAGTTAGTTGCTCCTTTGATGGCTCTAACATTAGTCTCTATTTCGTTTAAGGCAAAAAGACCAACATCAGGAATGCCATAAATCGCTGCAGCTGTGGCGTATCCTGAAACATAACCTGCTTCAAATCCTGCTATTTCTGCCAATCTCAGTTCTAGAGCAGTTCCTCCGCCAGGAACAACTAT
>NZXH01000032.1 GCA_002701885.1 Rhodospirillaceae bacterium
ATAAATATATTTTAGCTTTATCTTTACTATTTTGTTGTATAAGTAGATCATAAAAATTTGTGTATGTTGAGTTTATATCATTTATCAATAATTCTAAGGAATCTTCAGGGTTATTATCTAAAATATTAAAAAAGTAATCTAAATTTTTATTTATACATAATGACAAAAAATCACTAATTCCAAAAATATGTTTTAAGAAATTACTTATATTAGAGTTGTCGTTTATGATATTGTAATATAAGTTGCTATTTGAAGACTTTTTAAATTCTGAGCAAAATACATCGTACCTTTGATTTGCTTTTTTCAAATCAGGTGGTGGATTAAGTTCACATAAAATGTCTATAAGTTTTTTTTTCATTTAGTTATTTTTTTTTATAATTACTTACTTAATAATAAAGTGTCAATGGGTTATTAATGATATCTAAAATTCCTAAATATATTTTTGGAGCAATTTCTAGTATAATTTTGTTAACATTAATAGTCATTGTATTACTTTTTATTAGACTTCAACAAGGGCCAATTTCTATAACTTTTCTTACTCCCTATTTCCAGGAGGCTATTCAGCTTAACCCTGAGTTAGAGTTAGATGTTACAGTTGATGATTGTATTCTAAAATGGAGAAGTTTTGATAAAGGTTTTGACATAAGCTTGTTAGGAGGAAAGATAAAAAAAAATAATAATTTAATTGCTTCTATTCCTGAAATGTTTATTTCTTTTAATGTAAACAAAATACTAGAAAGAAAGTTACAGGTAAAATCAATAGAGATAAATGCGCCAATTTTTACAATCGAAAGAAAAAAAACAGGGGAATTTGACATAGGTATAGGTGGATATAAAGAAGAAGATGAAATTATTGAAACTTTAAAGCAAGTTCAGATTAAAAAAATTCTTAAAAAAAATATTACAGATTTAGAAGAAATTAAAATTTTTAATGCAGAATTAATTTTTGTAGATAAATTACTGGATAAAAAATTAAACTCTAAGAATACAAATCTAGTTATTAAAAAAAATGATTCTGGTATAGAGTCTGTTTTAGTCTCAACAATTAAGGAGAAAGAAAAAAATATTCCAATTAAAATATCATCTTTTTATGATTTTGAAACTAAAGTATTTGATGTAGGTGTTAATTTTTCAAAATTTTCAACATCTTTAATTACTCCTTACTTTAAAAAGGTTGAGCCACTTAAAAAAATAAACTTTCCACTAGAAGGTGGTCTTTCATTTAAGGCAAATGAAAATGGTTTAATAGGAAATTTAAGTTTTAATTTTTTCTCTGTTGAAGAAGGGGACTTAGACTTAAGGCCTTTCATTGAAAAGAGTATTTTTGTAAATCTCATACAAGCTTCTGGAGAAGTAGATATGAGTCAGAATAAAGTATACTTCAATGACCTTTATATATCTTCTGAGAGCGCTAAGTTTGAAGCAAATGGTAGCATTTCTGATAGTGATGGTGGAACAATCAAGCTTAATGGTAAGATCAGAGATTGGTCAAATAATGATCTAAAAAGGCTTTGGCCACAAAATATACTTCCCCCTGTTAGAGGTTGGTATTTAAAGAGTATAAAAAGTGGAAAGATAAATGATGGTGAAGTATTTATAGATATTTCATCTAACCAGCTAAAAAGGAAAGAGTTAAATAATCAATCTATAGTTGCTAAACTTAATGTTTCAAATGTTTCTTTACAATATTTACAGTCATTTCCCCATTTGAATAAAGCTAGAGGTTTTATTCAGATTAATCCAAAAAAATTTCTTGGAGCTCTTGAGTCAGGTTTTGTTGCAGATGTGCCTATTAGCGAAGGGAGTATTGAGCTTAATTTAAACAGTTCTAAAAAATGGATAGCTGATATAGATTTTATTGGGAAAGGGAAAAATAAAGAAATATTAAATTTGTTAAATAATCACCCTATAAATGTATCAGAAAAGTTTATATTGAACCCTAATAACATAACTGGAAAGTCTACAAGTAGAGTTGTATTAAATTTCCCTGTAAGGTTAGATTTAACGTTAGAAGAACTTAATTTTGCTGCAATATCAAATTTATCAAATTTTGGAATAAAAGATTTAGTTAATGGTGTTGATTTAACTAATGCTGATATGGAGCTTAAGATTACCAAAAATAAATTGACTGCTAATGGTGGAGGTAACCTAAATAATATACCAGTAAAAATAAATTGGAATCAGTTATTGAATTCTAATGAGGAAGTAGATGTTAAAATAGAGGGTTTAGTTTCTTCAAAAAACTTAGAATCATTTAATTTAGAATTCTTAAAAATGATTGATGGAGAAGTGCTTTTTAATTTTAACGGTAAAATAGTAAAAAATAAAATCAGTAATGCTGAAGTATTTTTAGATCTTTATAAATCAAAAATTGATTTAGATTATTTTAATTATGTAAAGGAATATAATAAACCAGCAACCATAAAATTTAATTATAGAAATTCAGAAAAATTCTCTATATTTGAAAAATTTGAATACAATTCCAATGATATAGTAATATATGGGGATGCGGAGATTAATGAATCTTTAGAATTGGTGAGGTTAGATGTTGAAAAGTTTATCTCACCTTTAAATGATATTAGTTTTTCGATACGTAAAAAAAGACCAAAAGGTTATCTTGTTGCTGTTAATGGGAATAACCTATATGCAGAAAATTATGTAAAAAAATTCCTTGATTCAGAATTAAAATTTAATTTTCCAGAAATAAAACTATTTATTCAAGTAAATAAAATGCAGTTTACAAAGAATCAATTTTTAACAAACTCAAAAACAGAGATAGAGTATAATGGAAATCAAATTGAATCTCTTAAGTCTACTGGTAAGCTTAATGATGAAGGTCATATTATTGCAAAAATTATTACTAAAAATAAAAAAGACAAGTATTTTTTAATTCATACAAAGAATGCTGGATCGATAGCAAAGTCAACTGGGTTTTTTGAAGATGCTAAAGGAGGAACACTGCTTATATACGCTAAAATTAATGAAAATAAGAATCAACCGTTGTTTGATGGGAAAATGGTTCTTGAAAATATACGTTTAATTAAAGTTCCTTTGCTAGCAAGAATTTTATCTCTTGCATCACTTACAGGGATTATTGAAGTTTTTTCTGGTGAAGGAATTCTTTTTGTAAAGGGTGATATACCATTTAGTTATAGTGATGGTAATCTGCTAATTGATGATGCAAGACTTTATGGCCCTCCACTCGGAATGAGGTTGGGTGGGTCATTTAACAATGCAGAAGATAAAGTTGATATTTCTGGCACAATTATTCCAGCGTATACTATCAACTCTATTTTAGGTCAAATCCCACTATTGGGATCTTTATTAGTTGGGCAGAAAAAAGAGGGAGTATTCGCAATTTCATATCAAATAAAAGGTCCAAAAAGTGAGCCATTTGTTGGAATCAATCCAATTTTATCGCTTTCACCTGGTTTTATAAGAGACTTTTTTTCTGTTTTTAAATCTGGTCCAGCCCCTCCAACCTTGGAAGAATTAGAAATTGGTGGTTTACCTGATTAAGACTTTTTTATTAAACTATGTTTTTTCTTTCCAATAGAAAGTTTTATAATTTCTGTAGAATCAAAACTAGATTTGTCAATTAATTCAGTTTCTTTAATTACTTTAACATCATTTATTTTGGCTGAACCATCTCTAATCATTCTTCTAGCTTCACTACCAGATGATAAATTAAATGCTCTTTTAAATAAATCAAAAATAGGAATACCTCTAGATAATTCAGAATGATTAAGTTTTAATGTTGGAAGTGATTCTCCGTACGAGCCTGACTCAAATGTTTGTTTTGCTGTTTTTTCAGCATTTATAGCGTTTTCTCTTCCATGACACATTGAAGTTGCTTCTGTTGCTAATAATTTCTTTGCATCATTAATTTCGTCTATTTGATTTATATTTATAGAATTAATTTCCTTATCTGAAACATCAGTAAATATTTTAAGAAATTTAATTACATCCTGATCTTCAGTGTTTCTCCAGAAATCCCAATATTGGTAAGGAGTAAGATATTTTTCTGATAACCATATCGCACCATTAACAGTTTTCCCCATTTTTGCTCCAGAAGATGTAGTGAGTAGCTCTGATGTTATTCCGTAAACCTCATTACCAGAATACCTTCTACATAGTTCTATTCCATTTAATATATTTCCCCATTGATCAGAACCACCCATCTGAAGGTTGCATTTAAATTCCTTGTTTAGATTCATAAAGTCATAAGCTTGTAAAATCATATAATTAAACTCAATAAATGATAATGGTTGAGATCTATCAAGTCTATTTTTTACTGACTCAAATGAAAGCATTCTATTTATAGTAAAAAATTTACCTATATCTCTTAGAAATGAAATGTAATTTAGTTGGTCTAGCCAGTCTGCATTATTCAAAAGCATTGCATCATTTGGCCCATCTCCAAATTTTATAAACCTTGATAGTATTTTTTTAATCTCATTTATATTCTGCTTAATTTCTTCATCATTCTTTNTCTTTCGCATTTCATCTTTTCCAGATGGGTCGCCAATTCTGGTTGTTCCTCCACCTAAAAGAACTATTGGTTTTTGGCCTGTTTGCTGCATTATGCGTAATTTTAATATTTGCATTAAATTACCAACATGAAGACTTGGTGCTGTTGCATCAAACCCTATATATCCAATAAGTTTTTCCTTATTAGCTAATTCATCAAGAGCATCAATATTATTACACTCGTGGAAATCTCCCCTTCTGTATAATGCCTTAAGAAATTTTGATTTAGTTTTTTTCATAATTTTATATTATATAGTTTACACTTAATTTATTTATCATGTTCATAGGCAAAAGATCAAATTTTATATTACATATGTCAAATAATTCTAAAATATTTACCTCAATTGGTCTTATGAGCGGAACTTCACTTGATGGTGTTGACGCAGCAATTATTAAAACTGACGGAAAAAACTTTATTGAATTAGGGCCAGCTATCACATTGGAATATAGTAAAAATTTTAGATCATCTTTATTTTCAGTTATAAATAGTAAGAATAAAAACAAACAAGAAGTCTCAGATATAGAATTTGAATTAACAAAATATCACGCAGATATTATAAAAAGTCTACTAAAGTTAAATAAACTGAGTTCAAAAAATATAGATATTATTGGTTTTCATGGTCAAACAATACTTCATAATCCAGAAGAAAAAATTTCATTACAAATTGGTGATCCAATACAATTAGCTAATGAATTGAAAATTAATGTAGTAAATGACATGAGAAGTGCAGATATAATTGCTGGAGGTGAGGGTGCTCCTTTGGTTCCAATTTATCACTACCAATGTTTTAAAAATTTTAATTTACCTTTAGCAATTTTAAATATTGGAGGAGTTTCTAATATTACTTGGATAGGGTTAAACGATTTGGTTGCATTTGATTCAGGGCCTGGAAATAGTTTAATAAATGACTGGGTAAAGAATACTCTTAACCTAGAATATGATGACTTAGGAAGTATAGCTAATAGAGGTAAACCTTATTCTGATTTAGTAAATGAAGTTTTAAGTAATAATTTTTTTAAAAAAACTCCTCCTAAATCTCTAGATAGAAATTATTTTAATTATAGATTAATACCTAAAACTTTGACACCAGCGGATGGTGCAGCAACAGCGGTAGATATAATTGTTAAGTCAATAAAAATTTCAGAAAAATATATGCCAGTTTTACCAAAGATGTTACTTGTTTGTGGAGGTGGAAGAAAAAATGAGTTAATAATGTCAAAACTCTCTTCCAGTTTGAGTTATCCTGTTAAAAATATTGATGAGACTGGCTTTAGAGGAGATTTTATTGAGGCTGAAGCATTTGCTTATCTAGCTGTTAGAAAAATTAAAAATTTACCTACTTCATTTCCTAAAACGACTGGTTGTAGAATCCCAACATGTGGAGGGAAAATAACATATTATAAATAATTTTATCTGTTATTATTTGATAAATTATTGTCAAAGTACTTATCAATGACAATTCGCAATTCATCCAGTCGATCTGTAAAAAAATGATCAGCGCCTCTCATTTTTTCAAGTTCCACAGTAATTGTTTTTTGTGAAGATAATTTTTCAAAAAGTTGAGCTATGTTAGATTCAGGAACATGTTGATCAGCAGTTCCATGAATTATTAAACCAGAAGATGGGCAAGGTGCTAAAAAAGAAAAGTCAAACATATTTGCTGGGGGGGCTAATGATAAAAATCTATCAACTTCTGGTCTTCTCATAAGTAATTGCATACCAATCCACGCTCCAAACGAGAAACCTGCAATCCAACACCTTGGAGCATTTGAATTAAAGCTTTGTAGCCAGTCCAGAGCTGCGGCTGCATCAGATAATTCGCCAATACCATGGTCAAATTCACCTTGACTCTTTCCAACACCTCTAAAATTGAACCTCATTACAGTAAAACCTCTCTCAGCAAATGCATTATAAACTGTATAAACAATTTTATTATTCATCGTGCCACCGTGCTGAGGGTGAGGATGAAGAACAATAGCTATCGGAGCATTTTTTTTAGAGCTTGGATGATATCTACCCTCAAGTCTCCCTTCTGGTCCATTAAAATGTACTTCAGGCATTTTTTTTCCTTTTTATAAAAAACTGAGATATATAAATAATATATATATTTTCTATGTAAATTAATTAATTTTTATGTAAACTTGATATAATAGTATTTTGATTTATATATACAGTATTCAGTATTTTAAATAATTTCAAAGAAATATTAATCAAATCATGGGTTTTATGTCATTTTTTAAAATAATTGCGGAAGACTTAAGTGCTGCTTTAGATAGAGATCCAGCTGCTAGATCAAAATTAGATGTAGCTTTATTTTATTCTGGCTTTCATGCGATATTCTTTTTCAGGATCGCGAATATATTTTGGAATATGAAGTTACGTTTTATTGCAAAATTTTTATCATTTCCATCTAAGATTTTAACTGCAATTGAAATACATCCAGGTGCAAATATAGGAAAAAGGTTTTTTATTGATCATGGTTTAGGTGTTGTGATTGGAGAAACAGCAGAAATAGGTGATGACGTAACCATTTACCAGGGTGTTACTCTTGGTGGAACGTCACTTGAAAAAGGTAAAAGACACCCCACAATAGGAGATAATGTTATTATTGGTGCAGGCGCAAAAGTATTAGGTGCAATAACCTTAGGCGATGGTGTTAGGGTAGGGTCTAATGCAGTTGTTATAAATGATGTTATGCCGAATACCACTGTTGTTGGAATTCCGGCAAAACCAACTTTTGATAAGAAAAGCTCAAATTTTACTCCATATGGAACTTTAGAAGATGTAGACCCTAATTTGTCAAGAATACTTGAATTGGAAAAAAAAATTGAAGTATTATCAAGTCAAATAGATAAGATTAAATTAAATTAAAATTTTTATTATAATTATTTAAGTAAGTTTTGAGACATGGAGAATACAAGAAGTATTTATCTAGATTATAACTCTACATCAATGATTAGACCTCAAGTGATTAAGGTCTTAATTGAAGCTCATAAGAATTTTAATGCATCTTCTGTTCATCAATTTGGTGTAGAAGCCAGAAGAAAAATTAATTTAGCAAGAGAGATTATAGCAGAGTCAATTAATGTAGATCCTGATGGTTTGGTTTTTACATCCGGAGCTACTGAAGCAAATGTATCAATAATAAATAATTCAAATAGAAGGTTAGTTGTTTCTAATATAGAACATGATTCAGTATTAATACCCTCTAGACAAAAATCAGATACAAAATTTATTGAAGTTGACCAAGATGGTGTAATTTCAATTGAGTCATTATATAAAATTTTAAAAAAAAATAACGGTCCATATATTATTTCTACAATGTTAGTTAATAATGAAACTGGCGTAATTCAGCCGATAAAAGAAATAGCAGATATTGCTCATAAACATAATTCATTGGTTCATTGTGACATAGTGCAGGGATTTGGAAAAATACCAATAGATATAAATGAATTAGGAATAGATTATGCAACATTCTCAGCGCACAAAGTTGGTGGCCCTCAAGGTATTGGAGGCTTATGGATTAAACCTGGTGTAGAGTTTGAACCACTTATACAAGGTGGTAGCCAAGAAAATTTTAGAAGAGCGGGCACGGAAAATATTTCAGGAATCATAGGTTTTGCGGAATCTGTAAAGTGTTTCTCAAAAAAAGAAACGGGAAATATTTTATCTCTTAGAAAAAAACTAGAAAAAGAATTATTGAAAGTGGCTCCTGTTTACATTTTTGGTTATAATCAGAATAGAGTTCCAAATACTGTTTATTTTGGAAATAATAAAATAACCAAAGAAACTCAACTAGTTTCATTAGATTTATCAGGCATTGCAGTAAGTTCAGGTTCTGCATGTTCATCAGGAAAAGTTGGTAATTCGCATGTCCTGGAAGCTATGAATATAGAATCAAAAATTATGTCATCAGCAATTAGAGTTAGTTTGGGTTGGGCAACTAAAGATCACGAAATAGATTACTTTATTTCAAAATGGACAGATATTTATTGTAAAAACTAAATGAAAAATTTATTTAAATGACCTCAAGCTCTAAGATTTACCTAGATTACCAATCAACAACTCCAGTTGATTTAAGAGTTATTGAAAAAATGACTCCATTTTTAAATTCTTATTTTGCAAACCCTCATTCAACTGAGCATGAAATGGGTAGATATGTATCGAAAAGTATTGAGGATGCAAGAGATAAAATTGCTAAATTAATAAACTCTGATTCTAGGGAAATAATTTTTACATCTGGTGCTACTGAGTCTAATAATTTAGCTATAAAAGGTGCTGCAAGATTCTATAAAGCTATCAATAAAGATGAAATAATAACTGTTGATACTGAGCATAAATGTGTAATTGAGTCTGTTAATAGTCTTAAGAATGAAGGGTTTAATGTAAAAATTTTATCTGTTCAGAAAAACGGATTGTTGAATCTTGATCACTTAACTAATGCTATATCTAGTAAGACTATTTTGGTTTCAGTAATGGGATTAAACAATGAAATTGGTGTGATACAACCACTAGAAAAAATAGGTAAAATATGTAGAGAAAAAAATGTGCTATTTCATTCAGACTGTGCTCAAGCTGGAGGAAAAATAGAAATAGATGTTAAGAAATTCAATATTGATTTATTAAGTTTATCATCACATAAAATGTATGGGCCGAAAGGAATAGGGTGTTTGTTTGTAAGAAGAAAACCTAGAGTGAGAATTGATCCCTTGTTTTCTGGTGGTTTTCAAGAAAGTGGTTTAAGGTCAGGCACTCTTCCTTCCCATCTTTGCGTGGGTTTTGGTGAAGCATCAAATTTGGCATTAAAATACATGAAAGAAGAAAATCAAAGAATTAAAGACCTTTCAACTAACTTTCTAAAAAATTTGTCAAAAAATAATATAAAATATAAACTAAATGGCAGTGAAAAATTAAGGTGGCCTGGAAATATTAATATTCAGATAAAAAATATTATAGCTAGTGACTTGATAAAATGTGTTAATGATGTTTACTTTTCTCTAGGGTCTGCATGTTCAGATAACTCTATTGAGCCAAGCTATGTATTAAAAGCACTCTGTTTAAAAAAGAAAGAGGCAGAGTCAAGCTTAAGGATTAGTATAGGCAGAATGACAACAAAAGAGGAGATATTAGAATCATCTCAAAGAATATCTTCTGCGGTTTATAGTTTGTACAAAAAAAGGGAGAATTGATAAATGATTAAAGTCACATTTATATCCCGAGATGGAAAAAAAACTATTGTAGAAGGAAATCATGGGGAGACATTATTAGATTTAGCTCAAAAAAATAATATTTCTGAAATTGAAGGTGCTTGTGAGGGTTGTCTTGCTTGCTCAACTTGCCATGTGGTTGTTGATAATTCATGGTACGATAAACTTCCTGTAGCTTGTGACGATGAAAACGATATGCTTGACTTAGCCTCTGGTCTTACTGGAACTTCAAGATTAGGCTGCCAAATAATATTAACTCCGGAGTTAGATGGTTTAGTCGTTTGGATTCCAGCTGATGTTAACAATTTACTTTTAACTTAAATGATTATAAAGAAAAATTTTGATGAAATTACAAGAATTATTCAATAAAAATAAAATAATTGACTTGAGTTTTTTTAATTTTAGAAATGCTGCAACCGGCGCCTATTTCGCTGATTCAGAATTTAAAATTCAAAAAGTAAATGACAGGTTTAAAGAGTTTTTTCCTATTTTAAAAAATGTAGAAGACGCATATTTACCTGATGTATTAAATCAATTAGGTGTTAGTAGTGAAATTATTGATCTATTTCTTAGTAAAATTAAAAAAGATGGTCAGGTGCTTATCTCTGAAATACAATTAGAAATTTCTGGAGAAAAAAAAGTTTTTTCTCTTTTATCGAGGTTAACTACAGATACAGACTTTGGTTATCTTAATGGTGTGCAAGGTCAATTTATTGATAGAACAGTTGAGCACAACCTAAAAATAAAGACAGAGAAATTATTGGAGCGGCAAGAGATTGATAAAAAATTAATAGAAGATAAAAATAAGGAAATGGAAGTGCTTGCGCAAAGGTTATCCAAGTATCTTTCTCCTCAAATATATAATAATATTTTCACAAATAGTAATTCGACAAATTTAAGTACCTCTAGGAAAAATCTTACTGTTTTTTTTTCCGATATAGTTAAATTTACAGATTTAAGTGATAGTTTAGAGCCTGAGCAATTATCATTAATTATAAACTCATACTTATCTGAAATGTCAAAGATAGCAATCAATTTTGGTGGAACAATTGATAAGTTTATAGGAGATGCTATTTTAGTCTTCTTTGGTGATCCTGATACTAGTGGTGCAAAGCTAGATGCAAAGAATTGTATTGAAATGGCACTAAAAATGCAAAAAAAAATTAATGAAATGCAAGAATATTGGAAAAGTCTTGGTGCTGAAAAAGGTATAGAAATAAGAATTGGAGTAACAACTGGGTATTGTACTGTTGGAAATTTTGGTTCAGAAATGCGATTAGACTACACAGTCTTAGGTAGTCCAGTCAACCTTGCTTCTAGACTTCAGTCAAATGCAAAGCCAAACTCTATTTGTATATCAGAAACTACATATAATCTTGTTAAGGAATATTTTAATTGTCATGAGGTTGATGAAATAATACCTAAAGGTTTTGTAAGGCCAATTAAAATTTATGCAATAAATAACAAAATAACAAAAGAAATTTCTGAGTTAAATCGCATTAAACAATCAGGGAAATACTTTGAGCTTAAAGTCGATAAAGTTGAAAATATTGATGAACTTTTAAATGAGATGGATGAAATAAAAAGTAAACTGAATGATCTAAAGCTAATAAAAAAATAAGGTTTATTCACCTTTCCATTTTGGCTTTCTTTTTTCAAGAAAAGCGGTAACGCCCTCATTTTTATCATAGGTATTATAAAGACTTAAATTAGCACTTCTTTCGTAATGTAACCCCGAGCTAAGTGAAGTTTCGAAAGATTGTAAGACAACCTTTTTAGCAGTTTTGATAGCTAAGGGTGGCATTGATGCAATCTTATTTGCAATTTCAATGGACCTTTTTAGTGTACTTTCGTTTTTTGTAACTTCTGCAACTAAACCATTTCTTAGAGCTTCTGATGCATCAATAAATTCTGCAGCTAAAATGACTTTCATAGCTAAAGATTTACCAACAGACCGAATTAATCTTTGAGTTCCTCCTAAACCAGGGAATAAACCAAGCCGAACTTCAGGTAGGCCAAACTTTGCACTTTCACCAGCAATGATAATATCTGCGAGCATAGCTAATTCACAACCTCCACCAAGTGCGTATCCATTTACAGCTGCTACTACTGGTTTAGAAAATTTTTCAATTGTATCCCAGTTAGAAAACCTTATATCAGCAACTCCTCCATGAGTTGGTCTAGTTTTTAATTGACTTATATCTGAACCAGCTGCGTAAACATCAAGTCCTCCAGTTGTTATGACACATTTTATTTTTTCGTCTTGTTCAGCATTTATAAATGCTTTTTCTAAAGAAGATATTAGTGTATTAGAAAAAGCATTTTTAACATTGGGTCTATTTAAAGTAATTATCATAATTCCTTCATTATCACAATTTACTAATATTTCACTATCTTCATTCATTTTTCATTTCCACTGAATTAAATTAAAATAAATTTATATCTATTAAATACTCTTTCGAAAATACTATAGAAAGTTTTATAAATTAATTGTATTTATATTTTCTGAATTCTTTTGAATAAATTCAAGCCTTTTCTCTGGTTTTTTACCCATTATTTGTTCTACGAAATTTCCAGTCTTTGCAAAGCTTTGACTTGGTATTACAATTTTTTTTAACTTTCTTGTTAAGGGGTCCATAGTTGTCTCTTTAAGTTGTTTAGGCATCATTTCACCTAGTCCTTTGAATCTACTAATTTCATATTTCCTGTTAGATTTAAAATTATTAATTATTTTATTTTTTTGATTTTCATCCATTGCGTAAAATATTTTATCTCCCATAACTATTCTGTACAAAGGTGGGCAGGCAATAAATAGATGGTTATTTTCAATTAATTTAGGCATCAACGTATAAAAGTATGTCATCAATAAAGCTGATATATGATCACCATCAACATCAGCATCAGTCATAATAATTATCTTTTCATATCTCAATTTTTCTTCGTTATATTTTTCTTTAACCCCACAACCGAGCGCCTGAAGTATATTTAATACTTCTTGGTTTTCATAAGACTTAGATAAACCAGCTGTTGCAATATTTAAGATTTTTCCTTTTAAAGGTAACACAGCTTGGTTTATTCTGTCTCGCGCTTGTTTAGCAGACCCTCCCGCTGAGTCACCTTCAACTAAGAATAATTCTGTGTTTTTTGTAATTGAACTACTACAATCTGCAAGTTTTCCTGGGAGCCTAAGCTTTCTTTGTAAATCTTTACGTGAAATATTTTTTTCATTTTTTTCTCTAATTCTTTCTTCTGCATTTCTAATAAAAAAATCAATCAACTCATTTGCACTTTTTGTATTTCCTGTTAACCAGTGATCAAAGTGATCTTTTAATGTTGCCTCAAGCATTCTGTTGCTATCAGCAGAAACTAATTTTTCTTTAGTTTGTCCTTGAAATTGAGGATTTTTAATAAAGATAGATAGTATAAATGACATGGAATTATTAATATCTTCTGTTGTAATTAGATTAGTTTTTTTATATTTAGAGAATTTAGCATATAATTTTATACTTCTGATTAAAGCATTCTTTAATGCGCTTTCATGCGTACCACCCAAAGGTGTAGGAATAGTATTGCAATATGAAGATGTAAATTTTTTATAATCTAAACCCCATGTTACTGACCATTCCACCCTCTCTGATTCTGTTAATTCTGAACTTCCTGTAAAAAAATTATCAGTTACAAGTTGTGTGTTTCCAAGTTCTATTTTTAATGCTTCAAGTATTCCTCCGGGAAATCTTAAGGTATCTTTTTCTGGTACTTTCGAATAATTAGAAACTAAATCACATTGCCATCTAATCTCTACTTTTTTTTGAAGGTAAGCTTTAGATTTACATAAGCTATATAACCTTTCGGGCGAAAACAGATTTTCCTTACCAAAAATCTTTTCGTCAGGGTGAAATTCAATATAAGTCCCACGCTTATTTTTTTTCGGTTTTTTAATTAATTTGGTTTTAGGTCTTCCTCTCTCATAAGATTGTGAAAAAATGAAGCCGTCTCTAGCTACCTCTACTTTGAAATTATCTGATAATGCATTTACCACTGAAATGCCTACACCATGCAGACCTCCGGAAGTTTCATAGATCTTCCCCTCAAATTTCCCTCCAGAATGGAGAGTTGTCAAAATTACTTCTAAAGCTGATTTATTTTTAAATTTAGGGTGGTTGTCAGTTGGTATTCCTCTACCGTTATCTCTAATTTTAAGAACATTATTTTTACATAAATGCACTTCAAGAATCGAAGCAGATCCTTCTATGACCTCATCCATAGCATTATCAATTACTTCTGACGCTAGATGATGAAGTCCATTTTGATCAACACCACCAATATACATGCCAGGCCTTTTTCTCACAGGTTCAAGGCCTTCTAATACTGTAATATCCTTAGCAGAATATGTAGTATTCTTTTTTTGGGTTGATTTCTTAAAAAGATCTTTTTGCATAAAGATTTAAAATAAAAAAATATAGGACAAAATTATTTTAATTATATAATATGATATTTTTTTTAATAATACCAGAGGTTGTTTATTTCTATGGACAAAATATTATCAAAAAAAGGTTTAAA